>JAAXUD010000365.1 GCA_013336205.1 Lentimicrobium sp.
GTTCAACTCCAGCATTCCGTTTTCGCTTACCCTGAAACGGCGCATGAGGCTGAGGTCAAGTCTGTGGTAATAGGGAAGTCGTGCAGCATTGTATTCCGCATAAATTATCCCAAGTTCACCGTTTGCAACAATATAGTCGGTTCCGGCGCCCTGTCCGAATGGCAGTTCTTCATATTCGCCCTGTGTTTGGGTAAAAGGAAATCCTGATCCGAGGTTCCAGCGGGCATTAAATTCCCACATAAGTTCTTCTCCGAATCTGTAGGAACTAACCAGGTTAACATTGTGCCTGCGGTCATAGTGAGGTACGTATTCAATTACTCCGTCATACCTGTTTACATAGGAGAGAGAATAAACAGCCCAGAAATACACTTTTCGCTTGTCGTACTTAAACGAAATATCGAAGCCATTTGCATTTCCGTTTTCAATAATGAAATCTTTCCTCAGGTAATCAGGCTGGTAACTAGGGCTGGCCGGATTGTTATATGGGTCTTCGTCATTATAGATTTTGTTTCGGTTTATGTTGGTTAGCTGAGAAAAGTTTTTGTAATAAACCTCAATATTCATAGTCACTGAAGGGAATGGGTCCAGTTCAACACCTGCGATGATGTGCTGGGATTTCTGTAATTTATGTTTAACCTCCTTGCCATCAAATTCTTCCTGGAGATTGTCAGGACCAGATAAGAAGCCGTAGAATAAGTTCACTACATCACGGTCAGAAGTGGCACTGATAAGGTTTTGGGAATAAAAACCACCGGCCATTTTTACCCTGACTTTGTCATTAATATTATATTTTGCAGCAATGCGCGGTTCAAATGAAAAGTTTGACAAGGATGCATAGTATTGTAAACGTAATCCGGGTTCAAACAATAATTTCCCCCTGGTCATTTTGTACTTTACAAATCCTGCCAACTCAGTAGTGTTTTCGGTTTGATTGATTGAGCGGCCGACTGAATTGTAAAAGTCGAAGACAGTTTTAAAGCCAAGCATCTCGATACCATACTTAATCTCATCTTTTCCGAGGAAGTAAGTAAACCCAAGGCCCATATTAAATCCGCTGATAGAACTTGAACGGGGGGGGAGATCGCCTTCCACCATATTGATTTTATAGGTAGAGTAAGCAAAGTTACCTTCCATCAGCACCGGATTATTGCCTGGAATTACGAGGAAGTTAGCACCACCTCCCGACGATTTCCAGTTATAACTGGCCACATCGGTATAGTCAACATTATCGTTAAAGTTAAATCCGTAAAGATTAATCTTGGAGCCGTTTCCTCCGTTAATCGAAACTTTGCCGTAAACGTCGGTATAGTTAAAAGGCAATCCGGCTGTGTCGATATAATCATATAAAATCTGCGAGCTTTGCTCAAGATACGAGTTCTTCGCTGAAATAATGAAAGAAGCACTTCCGCCACCCTCATCATTCTGCTTTTTAATAGGGCCTTCAAGCATAAGTTTCGCGCCAAAGGTGCTGGCACCAAATTTTCCTGCCATTCTTTTCTTGTTTCCATCGCGGGTAGTTAAATCCATAACCGATGAAATTCTGCCGCCATATTGCGCATTAAATCCTCCGGTGTATATATCGGCATTGCGAAGTATGTCTGTATCGAAAACAGAGAAGAGCCCGATTGAATGGAAGGGATTATAAACGATCATTCCATCGAGAATTACCTTGTTCTGAATGGGTGAACCTCCTCTGATGTAGAGTTGTCCACCCTGGTCGCCGGTGAATATAACGCCCGGCAGCACCTGCAGATACTGGGCAAGGTCAGGTTGGCCGCCTATGGTTGGTATCCGGCTGATTTGTTTAGGCGTAAGTTTGATAACTGAGGTCCTGGTGTCGCTGCGGGCTTCTTCGCGTTCAGCCGTTATCTGTACGGCATCAAGGTTAAAGGCGGCTTTGGTAAGGAATAGTTTTTTCGAAATAACGTTGTCTCCTTTGATGCTGACTTTTTCACGGAGGGTATCATAGCCCAGATAAGTAACAATCAGGGTATAATCGCCATCCGGAATCCTGGAAATTGTAAAATATCCGTTTACATCTGTTGCTGCACCATACGAGGTTTTATAAAGATACACATTGGTGAAAATAACCGGTTCCCCGGTTTCCTTTTCATAAACAAATCCTCTTACAGTTCCATTCTGGGCTGATACTCCCGGAAGATTTATTAAGAAAAATGAGAGGGTAAAGATGGCAAGCGCGAGGTTTTTTTTATTTATAGTAAACATGAGTGTGTAATTAATCCGTATGTTTTCAGGGATTTGATTTGGTTGAGTTGATATCTGGCGTCAGATTGGCAAAGTTATATAATTAATAAAGATCATTACCAGTAAATCTTGATTTTGTAGCTGTAAAACGAAGTACTTATTTTAGGAATCGGTTTGCATCAGCCGGAAGTGGTACAAAACACTGTTTGGTTCTTCCAAACCAACGGAACCGATGACTGGCTATGACTCTGTAAATATAATTCCGGAACGCTTCCGGTATCAGAATGGCTATAGGTCTTAACAGTGAAAAGGCTCTGGTTAAGCCGGCAACCTCAAGCACTGCCGAAGATTCTGTGTAAATTCCTTTATGATCGATGAAAATCAGGCTTTGAGGTTCCGCTCCGATGGTTAATCCGATTCCGGCCTGTTCTATAAATGTTGAATTGAAAGTGGTGTAAAACAGCCTTTTTTCTTTGTCAAGTTTAAGTAAATACCGGATTGATGCATTACACAAAACGCATTCACCATCAAATACTATAATACCCTTGCCGGTTTCCAGGTTTTCAATCAGTTTCGCGTGAGTTTCCGGAGAATATTTCATGTAATTTTTATTTCGAACAAATGTTCAAAATGTGTTCAAAAAGTTATGATTTGCCTGTTAATAAAAGAAACAAATAAATGTTCAGATTGTTAATTGTAGTTATTATGTTTACAAACCTTTTTATATCTTTGCTACTCAGCAAATATGCAGAAACCTACATAAATTAAAATAATATATACGAATAATGGCAGGAAAAGTAATAACTGTATTGGATGGTAATCTGGTTGTTCCCGATGAACCAATAATCCCATTTATTGAAGGAGATGGGACTGGTCCCGACATTTGGGCAGCCGCACAACGGGTGCTGGATGCAGCGGTAGAAAAAGCTTACGCCGGAAAGCGTAAAATCTTCTGGAAAGAGGTTTTAGCCGGTGAAAAGGCATTCAATCAGACCGGAAGCTGGCTTCCCGAAGAAACGCTGGATGCATTTAAACAATATAAAGTTGGAATAAAAGGACCACTCACAACTCCGGTCGGAGGCGGAATCAGGTCATTGAACGTAGCGCTGAGGCAGCAATTAGACTTATACGTTTGCCTGAGGCCTGTCAGGTGGTTTACCGGGGTTCCGAGTCCGGTCAAAGAACCGGGTAAAGTAGATATGCATATCTTTCGTGAAAACACCGAAGATATTTATGCCGGCATCGAATACATGAACGGAACACCAGAGGCAGACAAGGTTAAAAAGTTTCTGATTGAGGAAATGGGTGTGACAAAAATCAGGTTCCCTGAATCAAGCTCTATTGGCATAAAGCCGGTGTCGAAAGAAGGAACAGAGCGCCTGGTGAGGGCAGCCCTTAATTATACCATCCAGCGTGGTTTACCTTCGCTCACTATTGTGCACAAAGGCAACATCATGAAATTTACCGAAGGTGCATTTAAAACCTGGGGCTATGAAGTCGCCCGAAATGAATTTGCCGGTAAAACTTTTACCTGGGTGGAATATGATGAAATAGTTGCTGAAAAAGGGAAAGAAGCGGCTGATGCTGCTCAGCAGGCTGCTATTGATACCGGTAAGGTAATCGTGAAGGATGTGATCGCAGATGCATTCCTGCAACAAATACTATTACGACCGGCTGAATATTCGGTAATCGCTACCTTAAACCTGAATGGTGATTATATTTCTGATGCATTGGCTGCAATTGTTGGTGGAATCGGAATAGCACCGGGTGCAAATATCAACTATGTAACGGGGCATGCGATTTTTGAAGCAACCCATGGAACAGCACCCAAATATGCCGGCCTGGATATGGTAAATCCTGGTTCTGTTATTCTATCGGGTGCGATGATGCTTGAGTATATGGGTTGGGATGAAGCAGCT
>JAAXUD010000886.1 GCA_013336205.1 Lentimicrobium sp.
CTTTTATCAGGTTTTTCATTCTTGCTGCAGAATCCGCGCATTTATTCATCATCTTAAACGCAGCAATAATGAAGAGCGAAAAAATTCCCTTACGTTTTGTGGTTATTACCGCAATTGTGCTGATGCTTGCTTTGAGCAGGCTGTTGCCACATCCGTTTAATTTCTCCCCAATTGCCGCCCTGGCTTTGTTTGGTGGTGCAAAATACAGTAATCGTTTTGCAGCGTATCTCATTCCGCTGGCAGCCGTCTGGGTAAGCGACCTGTTTTTAAATTTCGCTTTTTACGGCCGGTTTGTCCCCTTTTATGATGGCTCGCTGATTACTTATGCCGCCTTCGCGATGATTGTGCTTCTGGGCTCACTGGCACTGAAGAAGTTTTCAGCAAAAAACCTGCTTTTAACCAGCCTTTCAGCCTCAGTGCTCTTTTTCCTGGTTTCAAATTTCGGGGTCTGGGCTTTCAGTGGCCTTTACCCTTATACTGCTGCCGGTATCACAGCCTGCTATGCAGCGGCGGTTCCTTTTTTCAGGAATACATTAGCCGGCGACCTCGTTTACAGCTTTGCAGTTTTCTATGCTTTTGAATTTGCTATGAAACGAATTCCCGCACGTGGAATTAATTCTGTCAGGGCCTGATCTGAAATAAAATGAAACGCATTTTTGCAACCTGCTTCTTTATCATATTTGCCACAGCATTTGGGCTTGCCCAGTCTCCTGTGATGGATACGGTAAATCTGCGGGCTGTAGAAATCACGGAAAGGAAACCGGCTGCCTTAAACCGGTCGGCAGTGCCAATGCAGCATTTGCCCGTAAATGAAATTAAAGCGCTTCCGGGCAGTTCTGTGGCCGATGCATTGCGAAGTTTTTCGGGGGTGACCATTAAGGATTATGGTGGCCTTGGCGGGATGAAGACCGTGATAGTCAGAAGCCTTGGAACAAATCACACCGGTATTTTTATTGATGGGGTGCCAATGAGTGATGTTGCTACCGGACAGGTTGACCTGGGGAAAATTCCGCTCGAAGGCCTTGAGGAAATTGAATTGTACATAGGGCAGGGAAATCAACGCTGCCTTCCTGCCAGGGCGCAGGCGTCAGCCAGTTTGCTGGAATTTCGTTCAATCTCACCCGATTTTTCAAAAAAGAAATTCAGGTATTCAGCAGGGATAAAGGGTGGCTCCTTCGGGCTTTTTAATCCCTATGCCGGTATATATGCCAAAACAGGGAAATCATCCTTTGTAAATTTCTCGGCAAACTACAACAATACCCGCGGCGATTATCCATATGTGCTTAAAAACGGATCTCAGCCCGATACTATGCTAAAACGTGACAATGCCGACCTCAGGGCACTGAACCTGAACCTGGGTTTTGAAACGCTTTTCAGTGACAGCTCGGTACTCAGGGTTAAAACCTGGATGTATGCAGCTGAACGGGGCCTGCCCGGCTCAGTGATTTATTACAACCCCTGGTCAGTGCAACGGATGGATAACCGTGATTTATTCAGCAATATTCAGTATTCCAGAACTTCCGGCAAGGTTCGGCTGCTGAGTAATTTCACCTTTACCGATGGATACCTGCGTTACCGCGATCCGGCATACCTGAATGAGGAGGGCGGGCTCGACAAT
>JAAXUD010000366.1 GCA_013336205.1 Lentimicrobium sp.
TTTGAGGATTGGTTACAAGTCCGGCAGGGTTTCCATAACCAGGTGCTACCAGGTGATAAGATTTTGCACCGGGAACACCAAAATTATTAACCGCGTACCCAACAGGAGCCAGTGCCCCCGGAATACCGGTTGGTGTACCTCCGGCAGAAACAGGTCCGAGCGAAGCAACACCTAAACAATTGGTTGATATACCTAATTTCAATTTACCAGCTAGTAAACCATCCTCGTTGTCAACGACCGGCATTACAAATTCGCCTCCTCCGGCAAGCTGCAATTGCTCTGCGATCATGTTGGCATATGAATATGACTGACCTGATGTATATAAGGCTCCGTCAGCATAACCTGCAGTAAGAGAGTTTCCAAGCGAAACATACTTAGTAAAATCAGCCGTGCCGGCTGAGGGTTCAAATTCGTCAATTTTTGGTTCACAGGAAACTGCAACCAGAAGCAATAATAAATATGCTATATTTCTTGATTTCATGAAGCTTGTCATTTTATTAGAAATTATAGGTTAAACCAAATCCCGGAATATACACTGATGATTTATAAGTACCTCCGAAATTATCCGGTGTATATTGTTTTTCAGCTTCCATACCGGTTATATAAAGGAATGAAAGATCGATGGAAAGTTTTTCAATCGGTTTATAAGAGAGTCCGGCAGTTAAACCAAGATTGTTCAAACTGGGGGTTTCAGGTGAAAAATAATTTTCGTTTACAGGAGATGGATCGTAATAAGCTCCTGCCCTGAATGCCAGTTTTTCGTTTAATGTATATTCACCGCCTAATCTTACAATAAGTTTGTTCTCATACAATCGTGGATTTTTCGAATCCGGTAAGGCAGGTGTGTTTGTTTCAAAATCAAAGATCAGTGAATCATAAACACTCCAGAAAACATAATTCAGGCTCATTGCAATCATGAGTTTTTCTGTTACATCATAAGAAACACCCAGATCTAAATTTGAGGGTAAAGGCAGGGTTGTGGTAACTTTATTGTTTGTAGGGAAATTTGAGCTAAGAGAAGCAGGCACTGTAAAGGTTGCATCAGCACCGCTAACTTCCATCATAATTTTTGAACGATAATCAACACCAATACTTAATTTCTCAATTGGTTTCAACATAACACCTACATTAAATCCCATTTCAGCAGTTGAACCACTCAGGTTAACGCTGCCATCGCCATTTGCTCCGGTAATTGGTAATGCTTTGGTCAGGTCAAATTTACCAGTCGCATAAACGAAACCTGCGCCTATTCCAAGCCAATCATTCACTTTATAAGAAACTGTGGGCTGGAAAAATATTGCCCTTAATGACAATTCCTGAATCAGATAGCGGCCATCCCATTCTTCTCCCCATGACAAACTGTTTCCATAAGGTGTATTTACAGCAAGTCCGGCGCTCAATCTGTCGGTAATTTTTGCAGCACCATAAAAGTAAAATGGTGTCCCAAGGGGATTGTCGGTCATTGCTGTATAAGTAGAAGGCTCATTTTTACTGAAGGCAGTAAAAGAGCGGATCGGACTCACTCCCACAGCAAAACTGTAAGAAGGCTTCATAAATGAAAGCCCGCCGGGATTGTAAAACATAGAACTGGCATCAAGGCTGAGGGATGTGCCAACCAGACCCATACCGATCTGTTTCTGGCCGTGTAAACCAACCTGATAGCCTCCGGCATACACTCCACTTAAAGACAAAGTGCATACTACAAAAAGCATTGTTAATTTTCGCATTGTTTGTTCTGTTTGGTTAATATTGGCATTCACATTTTCAAAGGGCACAAATGTACATAATTACATTTGTTTTATCAGGATTCATTTTAAATAAGTAGTTAACAGGCTAATTCACCATGTATTCGTGTTTACTCCAGTTACCAGTTTATGGGTTTGAGGCCTTTTTGCTGAAGCCAGTTATTGGTTGCAGAAAAATGCCTGCAACCAAAGAAGCCTCGATAAACGCTTAGTGGCGAAGGATGTGGTGCTTCCAGCACCAGGTGTTTATGCTGATCAATCAATGTCTTTTTATTTTGAGCATACTTGCCCCACAAAATAAAAACAAGCGAAGGCCTGTTTAGGGATAAAGTACTTATTACTGAATCGGTAAACTGCTCCCAACCCTTACCCTGATGAGAACCCGCCTGATTCGCCCTCACTGTTAATGTAGCATTAATAAGTAATACCCCTTGTTCAGCCCAGGAGGTCAGATCACCACTTTTAGGATAATGAATCCCAAGATCGCTCTCCAACTCCTTTAGGATATTTTGTAAGGAAGGAGGAAAATCTACATTGGCCGGTACCGAAAAGCACAAACCATGCGCTTGTCCATAACCATGATAAGGGTCCTGACCAAGAATGACTACTTTTACACTACTAAATGGGGTTTTATTGAATGCTTCAAATATCTTCGGACCTGGAGGATAAATAATAAACTGTTTCTTTTCTTCAACAAGGAAATCTTTAAGTGACTCAAAATAAGGCTTCTGAAACTCCTCTGATAATATTTCCCTCCACTCATTGTTAATTTGAGGATTAATTTGTCCCATTTAGTATTACTTTTATTAATTTCGCATATAAACAATAACAGCCCCGATTTTTAGTTTATATGGAATCTGGGTTATCTTTGCAAACAGACTACTCTTATTTTTAAGTAAAGTTATGAAAAAATTTGTTTTATTCATGTTGGTTATTGTCTCGCTCGGTATAATTATCTCGTCATGCCAGTCAAGTCAGAAATGTGCCGCCTATGGCGAATCAAACAGATACAAGGTAGAGCGCAACCGTTGAGACCATTTTATTCAACAATAAGAAGCCTGTGATTAAGTTCATGGGCTGTTTTTGTTGATTACGGCATATTGTTTGATTATCTTTGCGACACAGATTTTCCTCAAATATGAAGCATACCCGATACCTGATACTTTTTCTGCTACTTTCTGCAACTGTACTTCCCTCAAAAGCGCAGATTGAAGAAGAATTTGACAGTATTGCCGATAATGTGCTTTTTAACAGAGAAATGAATGGAAGTATTATCATTCATTCAAATGGTTGGGGTCTTGAATACAGAATTGGACAAAACATCACCGTTACAAAGAAACTGATGTTTGAATTCAACCTGTTGGAGATGAAAGATGCCAAAGAAATAAAATCTATCAATCCATTCTTCACAAATACCAGAAGTTATTTTTACGGCAAAATGAATGCCGTTTTTATGACAAGGTTTGGAATAGGTCAGCAACATACATTGAACCGGAAACCCTACTTTGGTGGTGTTGAACTAAGATTATTCTATTTTGGAGGCCTTTCCGTCGCATTTTCCAAACCAGTTTACCTTGAGATTATAAAAATTGATCCAGGCTCCTATAGGTACATCACCGTTACTGAGCGCTATGACCCTGACAGCCATTTCCCCGATAATATTTATGGGCGCGCTTCTTTTACCAAAGGCTTTGATAAACTCAAGCCTTATCCTGGCATATACTTAAAAGGCGGGCTTGGGATTGATTTCGGCACCATAAATCAAAAACCTAAAACCGTTGAAGTCGGAGCTGCCCTGGATATTTACGCTAAAGAGATTCCAATCATGGCTTTTAAAGAGGCTAATCAGTTTTTCTTGACCCTATATGTCAGCTTCGGTATAGGTAAGCGCTACAATTAAGATTTCCTTAAAGTTACAATACTTCGCTTTTTCATTTTTTTCATGAATTGACTCCAGCATCTACAGGAGAAAATTATCCCAGGTCTGAAGTTGTCAACCTGAGCAGGACTATCCATAGTTATGCGGATTTTCCGGAAAATGAATACCTGCGTCCGGAAAAATTAGTAAGCCTCCAAAGCATAAAATTTGGCAACCATGATAATCAAATGACATAACGATTATTTATTTATAAAAAAAGCAATGCTTTATACAATAGTCCATTAATATTAAGAATCACGCCTGTCTGACTGAATGCTCAGGCAAACAGGCAGGCAAACAGGCAGGCAAAAACCCCGCCACTGCGGGGCAAGCTGAAAGTACCCCGCAAAAGTGTACGGGGCAGGCAGCAATCCCGATAGCTATCGGGATGATATTTAATATTTTACAAACCAATAATGTATTTTTCAAATAGTCTGATAAAGATCGGAAGAGCA
>JAAXUD010000367.1 GCA_013336205.1 Lentimicrobium sp.
TTGATAATTCCTTTGTTAACCGAAGGAATATATTCACCAGGGATTGAGCCACCTTTGATTTTGTCAATGAACTCATAACCTTTGCCTTCGTTAGGCTCAAGTCGCATATAAGTCTGTGCAAACTGGCCTTTACCACCCGATTGTTTTGAATGTCTGTATTCAACTTCAACTTCCTGCGAAATTGTTTCACGGAAAGCAACAGATGGTTCACCAACAATAACTTCTACTCCAAACTCATGTTTCAGCCTGTCAACGATGATTTCAAGGTGAAGTTCGCCCATTCCTGCGATGATGGTTTCTTCGGTTTCTTCATCAAAACGCGCGTGGAAAGACGGATCTTCATTCACGAGTTTCGAAAGTGCTTCGCCTAATTTGCTCTGCTCTTTGCGTGAAGCAGGGTTTATTTTTAACTCGATAACACTGGGTGGGATATGAATTGATTCCAGGTGAAGCTGGTGTTCCATATCGCAAAGGGTATCACCGGTTTTGGTGTATTTCATTCCAATCAGGGCAACAATCTCGCCTGGACCTGCCTCACTGACCTCTTCACGGTCTTTGGCATGGATCCGGAGAATACGTCCGATACGTTCTGGTTTTCCTTTGGTGGAATTCATAATCTGCATACCACTGCGCAGGGAACCTGAATATATTCTTACAAAAGTTTGCTGACCAACATAAGGATCGTGAATCAGCTTGAATGCAAGCGCGGAAAATGGCTCTTTCGGTGAAGGATTGCGATGGCGTGCTTTTTCATGATCATCAACATCCATACCTACCACAGCTCCTTTGTCAACAGGTGAAGGGAGGTAATCAACCACGGCATCAAGCAATTGGGTAATACCTTTATTTTTATAGGCAGCACCACAGATTACAGGAGTAATCAGCAGTTTAAGTGTCGCTTCGCGGGTTTCCTTTTTGATTAATTCGTTTGAAACTTCTTTGTCCTCAAGGAATAATTCAAGAATTTCTTCATTAAACTCAGCGAGTTTTTCGATTAACAGCTGCCTGTATTCATGTGCCTGGGCCAGGTGTGCTTCAGGGATTTCAGAAACTATTGTTTTATTTTCGTCGAAAGTGTACATTTTATAGGCAATCAGGTCAATGATACCCATAAAATTCTCTTCCTGACCAACAGGGAGTTGAAGAGCGACAGCCCTTGCATCCAGGTTTTCATTCATCTGTTTGATTACATCGAGGTAATCGGCACCAGTCCTGTCAACTTTGTTAACAAAAGCGATTCTTGGAACTTTATAACGTTCAGCCTGATTCCAGACAGTTTCACTTTGAGGTTCTACTCCGCCAACAGCGCAGAAAAGCGCTACCATACCGTCAATAACACGGAGTGAGCGTTCTACTTCAACGGTAAAGTCAACGTGACCCGGCGTATCAATAATATTGATTTGTGTACCATTCCAGGCGCAGGAGATAGCAGCGGAAGCAATTGTAATACCGCGTTCCTGTTCCTGTTTCATAAAGTCCATGGTAGCTGCGCCATCGTGAACTTCACCAACCTTACGGTTAACGCCGGTAAAAAATAACAGACGTTCGGTAGTGGTGGTCTTGCCGGCATCGATGTGAGCAGCAATACCAATGTTTCTAAGTTTGTTTAAAGGCATGTCAATTTTATAAGTGAAAGATTTTCATATTCAGGCCGGCAAAGCAAAGGATAATTCGTGACCTTTTGATCATCAGAAGGTTAAATAATTATTAAGTTTATTTGCAAGGAACAAAAAGGTGACCTGAAACGGGCGGCAAAATTACTGAAATTTATTTAACTTTTGACATAACAGATTAAATATTGTTTTGTTTGCCGGATACTGCATTTTAAAACATTTCCGGTTTCACTTGCATTTAGGATAACTACTGATTATTAGTCACTCGAGAATAGGTTTAGGTTAAGATTAAGGTTAAGGTTGAGGCTGCCTGCCTGAAGTGCCTTGGGTAAATCTGACAAATCAATTTTATGGTTAATTAATTTTACCATCAGAATTGAATTCAGTGGTTTATCTGATAAACTATCGCCTGGCAAACAAAACCGGAATTACATATGAAAATAGGCAGCCCTTTATTCACCTTATTTTATGTTTATTCCCATTCATGTATTAATTATTGTCATTTACAATAGTTATAGACCTGTTCATCGCTTTATTGTTTGAATTTATCGCTGAGCTGTCATACATTTGTTTCGTAACAAGGGAAAATCATGAAACCCAAATTCAGAAAAGGCTGGCAGTTTTTCAGGGCAAGGTTTGAAGCCATTGCCTGGATACTGGGGCTTACGCTGATGGCAATTATGTCGCCGGTTGATGGTCATGCAGGTTTGTGTCCTTTAAAAGCTACCGGACTGGGATTTTGCCCCGGTTGTGGTTTGGGACATTCTGTTGCCTGGTTGTTCAGGGGTGAATTCTCAGCATCATTTAATGCGCATCCGCTTGGAATATTGGCAGTTGTAATTTTGGTCTGGCGAATTATCTCGATCATCCGCAAGCCGGTTTTTTATTATTAATTAACACTTAAAATTAATTCAATCATGGCAAACGTACTTTTACACCTGCCCGAACTACAGGGCATGGAATTAAATCATGTTCAAATGCTGATTAAAGATTTCAGCGATAAGCAGGCGATGCAGTTTTCCGCCATCTATAGGGCCCGTCGCAAGGATCCGCAAATCATTTTGCTTACCTGCCTCGTTGGATTACTTGGTTTTGCAGGTATTCACCGCTTTCTTCTTAACCAGATCGGGATGGGAATTCTTTATTTTCTTACTGCTGGAATCTGCTTTATAGGAACCATCATAGACGCCGTAAACTACCAGTCACTGGCTTTTGAATTTAACCGTCAGGTTGCCAATGAAGTCGCTCCGCTTGCTAAAACGCTGGCAGAGTAATAGTTAACAAGTATTTGTGATTATTGAAGGATCAATTTTCGGTGGGAGACAGTAAGCAACTCAAAGTTTACTGTTTCTCAATTTTATAGGTTTTTAAGTGTTTAAACCTCCGATGAGCTGATTTACATCACTAATATTATGACGTTTCAGATAATCTTCAATTCCTGCTATAATCTTAACTGTAGCCTGGGGATCAACAAAATTGGCTGTTCCAACCTGTATTGCTGAAGCGCCGGCCAACAAAAATTCAATAGCATCGGTGGCTGTGGTGATTCCGCCAATGCCAATGACCGGAATTTTCACGGCTTTCGCCACCTGCCACACCATCCGGAGTGCAACCGGCTTAATGGCGGGTCCGGACAATCCACCGGTAATGGTTGATAATACTGGTTTTCTTTTTTCAGCATCAATCGCCATTCCCAGCAATGTGTTTATCAGCGATACGGCATCTGCGCCCGCTGTTTCAACGGCCTGGGCTATTTCGACAATACTCGTAACGTTGGGTGAAAGTTTTACAATCAATGTTTTATTGTAAACTTCACGCACTGCGCGTGTTACGGCTGTAGCGGAAGGGCAACTGGTACCAAAAGCCATTCCGCCTTCCTTTACATTCGGACAGGATATGTTGAGTTCAATGGCACTGATATGCTCCAGTCCGTTCATTTTTTCAGCTACCTCAACGTAACCTTCCACCGTGGAATCAGAAACATTGGCGACAATGCAATTGCTGTATTTTAGCAGTTTCGGATAAATGTTTTCAATAAAATAGTCAATACCCTTATTCTGAAGCCCGACTGCGTTAAGCATGCCCATGGGTGTTTCGGCCATGCGGGGATAGGGATTTCCCTCCCGGTGTTTTGAGGTCGTAGCTTTAACTATAATTCCCCCTAATGCATTGACATCGATAAAATCATCAAATTCTTCCCCATATCCGAAAGTACCTGATGCCGTGAGCACCGGGTTTTTCAGGTTGAGTTTGTGTATGTTTACTGCAAGATTTGCCATTTTGGAAGTAAAAAGTCTAAAGTAAAAAGTCTAAAGTAAAAAGTAAAAAGTTACAGGGTTACAGGGTTTCAGGGTTACAGAGTTTCAGGGTTCCATTATTCCAATATTCCATCGTTCCAGTATTCCATTTGCTAAACAGCTAATCAGCTAATTTGCTAATTCCCGTCCTTCCATTCTAATTCTCAATCGAACAGCCAACTTCAGTCTCTGCACTCCAGCCTTT
>JAAXUD010000368.1 GCA_013336205.1 Lentimicrobium sp.
TGTCATAACAATGTACCGTTCTTTATGCTCTGCAATCACCCTACCCAGCGTGTAATTATCGAGCTTCTGACTTATCCTGAATTTCTCAAAGCTTTTGTTGTATCCTAAGTCTTCTGATTCCATTTCTGTTATCAATGTTTTTGTTGTTTTTTAGCATAAGGTACAATTGCAGATTCAGACCATTAATGAGCCCCGGAACGCCCTGGCAGCATAATATGATTCGGCTCCATTGTGATAAACGAAGACATTGCCATAGCGGTAATCAGCAAAGAGAGCTCCACCACGATTTCTGATCTCAACAGGTGTTTTCAACCAGCTCGATGTTTTTGAATCGAAGTTTCCAAGTTTCTGTAAATCCCGGTATTGGGCTTCTGTTAAAAGTTCAATGCCCATGGCCGCCGCCATTCCCACAGCACTGTTTTCCGGTTTATACTCCTTTCTTGCCTCCAGCGCTTCGTGGTCGTAGCAAATACTTCTCCTGCCTTTGGGACTTTCCGGAGCACAATCAAAGAAAATATATTCGCCTGTACTGTAATCGAGGCCAACTACATCCGGTTCTCCGCCGGTTTTTTCCATTTCATGGAGCGACCAGAGTTTTTCGGGACTGGCTTCCAATTTTGCCTGTAATTTGGCCCATTCCAAACCATTGTGGCGGTTCATATTTTTCTCAAAGCGGGCTTTCAAAGTGCTGATAAGCTCTTCGCGCTGTTCTGGTGGCAACTGTTTTGGACTTCCCATTGTATTACTCATCTCCTTTTAACATTATAAAATTATGAAATTAAATCTTTTCAAAAACTATTAGTTTAATCCCACATACCTAAAGGTTTTTTTTGCCACACTCAAAACGCCCAATTCAGGTAGTATCACAAAAAAGCCAATCAGAAATCTGACTGGCTTTTTTCCTTTGTCAATGGCATAAGGAATATTAAATTGCCAGACTAATTAACCGCAAACTTGATTGAAGCCACTGATTTTCCGGTCGAATTGATTCTTGCGATGTAAATGCCTTGTTTCAGCCAGATGTGATTATTTAGAATGGTGCGATAATGCGCGATCAGAATAACGGTTGGGTAAGAGAGCACCTGGTAAGCATCCACCACATTGTTTCCGCCACCCTGCAATCCGTTTACCGAAGGATATTCATCAACCCCAGATTGAATCAAAAAGACCAACAACCTGCCCGTCGTGAAGCCGTATAATCCTTTTTTTTAAAGGAAAAGAATTGTTTACTTCTGCCGCTTCAGTAAAACCTGCTCTATTTCTTCCAGGGCATGACCTTTTATTTTCAGTAAAATCAAAAAGTGATACAACAAATCGGCTGCTTCATTTTTAAACAGGTCAGCATTGTTATCCTTTGCTTCTATGACTAACTCAACAGCTTCTTCTCCAACTTTCTGAGCTACTTTGTTGATGCCTTTTTTAAAAAGTTTGTTTGTGTAGGAAGAGTCATCATTGTCTTCAATCCGCTGATGTATGATTTGTTCCAACCGGTATAAAAATCCTTTGGAAGTGTGGGTATTGAAGCAGGAAACAGCACCAGTATGGCAGGCAGGCCCGTCTGCTTTTGCGAGAATCAATAAAGTATCGCCATCACAATCCAATCGAATGTCGTTAACCCAAAGAAAATTACCGGAGGTTTCGCCTTTTGTCCATAAGCGGTTCCTGCTTCTGCTAAAGAATGTTACTTTTTTCTCCAAAAGCGTTCTGGTGTAAGCTTCTTCATTCATATAGCCCAGCATCAAAACCTGCAGGCTTGCATCGTCTTGCACTATCACGGGAATCAGCCCGTTTGATTTATCAAAATCTGGTTTCATAATCGGACAGGGATATTTTTAGTTTGTAAAAAATACTTGAGTTCAGGTATTGGAATTTGCCCAAAGTGAAAAACACTTGCCGCTAAAGCGCCTGTAGCGTTGGTTTGGGTGAAAACGTCCAAAAAATGTTCTTTTGTGCCTGCCCCGCCGGAAGCAATGACGGGTAAGGAAACCGCTTCGGAAATCCGACGGGTTATGTCAAGCGCGAAACCGGCCCTGGTTCCGTCGTTATTCATTGAGGTCAATAAGATCTCACCGGCGCCAGATGCGGCTCCTTTTTTTGCCCATTCGGTAGCTTTCAGGTCAGTTGGGATTTTTCCCCCGTTTCGAAAAACCATCCATTCATTGTTAATAAATTTCGCATCGATGGCCATCACTACACATTGGGTTCCATAGGATCGGGCAATTTCAGAAATCAGCTCAGGCTGTAAAATCGCAGAAGAATTTATACTTATTTTGTCTGCACCTGAGTCAATAATTGCCTTTGCATCTTCCAAACTGTTTATTCCCCCACCAACAGTAAACGGAATATTGATTTCAGCTGCAATGCGGGTTACCAGGCGGGTAAGTGTTTTTCGCTTTTCAAGGGTTGCAGTAATGTCAAGGAATACCAGCTCGTCAGCGCCTTCTTCCATATAGCGCAGCGCCAGCTCAACGGGGTCGCCTGCATCCCTGATGTCTACAAAGTTTATTCCTTTTACGGTTCGTCCGTTTTTTATATCCAGACAAGGGATAATTCTTTTCTTTAGCATAAATCGCTTAATTCTTTGAGGTTGATTGTTCCTTCGTAAATGGCTTTCCCGATAATGGCGCCTTCACAACCCATTTCTTTTAATAGCCTGATGTCTTCAATTGTGGTAATTCCTCCGCTTGCAATCAGGCTGATTTTTGTTTCGGAAAGGATCTCCTTATACAGTTCAAACGACGGACCCGAAAGCATTCCGTCTTTATCTATATCGGTAACGATGCTGTATTTTGCACCCTTGCTTTCATTCGCCTGAATAAATGAAACAACATCTATGTTGCTATGCTCGAGCCAGCCGTTGGTCGCAATTTTTCGTTTCTGGCAATCGGCTCCTAAAATGATTTTTCCGGCACCATACTTTTCGATCCATTCCAGCATCAATAGAGGATTTTGGGCTGCAATGCTTCCCACTGTAGCCTGCTTTGCTCCCCGCTCAAAAACCATTCTTATATCTTCTTCCGATTTAACACCACCTCCAAAATCAATATGCAGGTTTGTTTTGGCAGCCAACATTTCCAAAGTCCTGTAATTAACGATTTGTTTGGCTTTTGCCCCGTCCAAATCCACTAAATGCAGGTACTGAAAACCCATATCCTCAAATGTTTTAGCAATTTCCAGGGGGTTTTCATTGTATATCTTTCGGGTGGCATAATCTCCCCTGGTAAGGCGGACACATTTGCCGTCTATAATGTCTATTGCAGGAATAATTCTCATAAGCTCAAAAAGTTTTTCAAAATCTGAAATCCGGTTTGTGCAGATTTTTCGGGGTGAAATTGGGTTGCATAGAAATTGTCTTTCTGCAATGCTGCACTGAAAGGCAGAATATAATCGGTTATGGCAGTGGTTTCTTCGCTGATATCAGCATAATAACTGTGTACAAAATAGCAGTTATTTTGAGGTTGCACCCCTTCAAATAATTTGCCTTTCAGGGATATAAAATTGTTCCAGCCGGTATGAGGCACAAGGTCTTTGGGCGGGAATTTCATTACCTTGTTGTTGAAAATGCCCAGGGTTTTTGTATCGCCTTCTTCTGAAAATCTGCAGAGGAGCTGCATACCGAGACAGATACCCAAAACGGGCTGCATGAGCGATTTAATAAGCTCATCCAGTCCTTTTTGTTTCAGGTAATTCATAGCCGAGCCAGCTTCTCCAACACCGGGCAAAATAACTTTATCGGCCGATTGAAGCAACGCAATATCATCCGTTATCATTGCCTGATATCCCAGTCGTTTTACTGCATTTTCCACAGAGGTTGAATTGCCGGCATTGTATTTAAGTATTGCGATCATAAGCTCCCTTTCGTACTTGGTATGTTGTGATTTCCCGTTTTGTCAACCGCCATTTTTACGGCTTTGGCAAAGGCTTTAAACACCGCTTCTATTTTATGGTGTTCGTTTTCTCCTTCGGCCTTGATGTTCAGATTGCATCTGGCCTGATCACTAAAGGATTTAAAGAAATGAAAAAACAATTCTGTTGGCACATCTCCGATTTTCTCTCTTTTGAATGCCGCATCCCAAACCAACCAGGGGCGGCCACCAAAGTCAACTGCAACC
>JAAXUD010000369.1 GCA_013336205.1 Lentimicrobium sp.
TTTGAGCGATGGTTGCACCCGATGTTTTACCGCCATTGGCATTCAATTGGAGTATAAATGAAGGCTTTCCCGGTTTCCACTTTTTATTTTCCCCACTGGCAATTGTAACAGTGGTGATGCCCTCTAACTGTAATCCTGTCAGGTTTGCAATTTCCGTTAAACGCTTATCACTGATTAAACCTTCGCTTATCCTGAGTGCGGGTAATTGCTTTTCCCAGCCCGGGTATTTGATCAGTTCATTGAATTGATCCTGGACATCATCACTGGCCAGCGGTATTTCTTTACCATCAGCACTGTGAAGCATTACCTTTGAATCGCTGTAGCGGATTATTCTGTCAAATCCGGAAACAGGTTTGCTGCCTGCCTCACTTATTGCCAAATCAACACAGTTTTCAAAGGATGCTCCCTTTGCCTGCATAGCCAGGCAATTGCACGAAGGACAAACAAGTGCAACACCTTTAACAGTGAATACAGACACTGCGCCGGAATTATGGGAGAATAACAAAAAAAGAACCACAAAAGATAGAAAAGTAAATTTCTGTTTCATAGATACCGGAATTAGTTGATAAATGACTTGAAATGATGCGATTGTATTCGAAACGTCATTCTGAGAAACAGACCATTGCGGAGATGTCTTGCAGCACTGGGGGATTGCAAAGTCTAAACATAACAAACAAGTATATATCCTGATAATTACATTTGAACACAGCAATAACACCAGTTGCCGGTAAATGTTTCAGCTAATTGAATATTTAGGAATATTGCCTTTCGGCAGGAGAGTAAGTAATAGAACTGATGATTAAATTCCGCTTATTCTAAGTATAACTCAATCAGCCCTTCGGGCGCTTCGGTATAAATTATTTTCTTGTCCCTGTCTATATCCAGAATGATTTCATCGGTGATAGGGATTAATATTTCCTTGCCTTTATAAATAACACGAAATACTGCCTGGTGTGGGTATTCAAGCACTTCCTCAATAATTCCGGCTACACCGAAATTGTTATCTATAATTGAGAAACCTTTCACTTCGTGGTAATAAAACCTGTTGCCTGTCAGTGGCGGGAGCATTGAGTCGGGAAGGTACAATTCACAATTGACCAGTAATGATGCGATTTCAATACTGTCGATGTCGGTAAATGTAACCACTGCATTGTTGTTGTGGCGAAGGTCGAATGATTCAATAAAAAATGGAATCAGCTGGCCGTTCATTTGAACGAAAACTGATTCCATTTTAAGGTAATTTTCAGGACTATCTGTATCGAGATGAATCTGGAGGGCGCCTTTCGCGGCAAAGAGTTTTGTTATCTTGCCCAGGTAAAAGTAACCGTCCATGATTTCCTGGTAATGCGGTAGAATTATTCTGCAGCAGCCTCTTCTGATGTTTCAGCAGGAGCTTCAACATCAGCATCTGTTTCAGCTACAGGTTCTTCTGAAACTTCTTCAGCTACGGCTAATGCTTTTTCGCGTTTTTTTGCAATCTCAGCAGCGCGGGCTTCGTTTATCTTCACTTCTTCAGCAAGGCGTTTTTTGTTGGCCTCTTTTTCGGTGAGTTCTTCTGATTTAACAACGCTGGTTTTTTTGGTTTCTTTAGCGTCAACCCATTCGTTGAAACGAACTTCAGCTACTTCCTTGGTAAAAGCACCTTTAGCAACACCTTTCATCAGGTGATTATAGTAAAGAACACCTTTGTCAGAAAGAATGGTTTTTACGGTTGGTGTGGGATCAGCTCCTTTAACGAACCAATCGTAGGCTTTTGCGAAATCAAGAACGATCTCAGCAGGTTTTGCAACAGGGTTGTACGTGCCAATCTTTTCGATGAATCTTCCATCCCGGGGTGCACGACCGTCCGCAATTACAATATGATAGAAAGGTTTGCCCTTTTTACCATAACGTTGTAATCTCATTTTTGTTGGCATAAAATCAAATTTAAATAGTTGATGAATGTAATTTTAAACAGGGGTGCAAAGTAACGCATTTATTCTGAGATAAAAAAGGGGTTGGAAAGGAATTTTATCAGTTTCAGGATTTCAGGATTTCAGGATTACAGAATTACAGAATTACAGAATTACAGGATTAAAGAATTACAGAATTACAGGATTACAGAAATACAGGATTACAGGATTACAGAATTAGAGGTTGGCGGGATATCTGAGTTTTATAATTCGGTTAGAAAAGACGCGATGTTCGTGTCTCAGGTGGTTTACCATTGGTTATTATGGTAAATGGAAATATATATTATCTTTTGTTCACAATGATCAGCGCGGCGATTACCCCGGGAATCCAGCCTGCCACTGTTAGCAGCAATACGATCAGCACTGAGCCGCAGCCCTTGTCAATAACAGCCAAAGGAGGAAAAATAATACAAAGCAGCACCCGTAATAAAGACATAGAGATAATGATTTAAAAAGAGGATGTAAAGCTATAAAAATCAATTGAAAGTATTGCCAACCTGATGGACGGATTAAAAATCCAGGCCTTATTCCAATATATCTTCTGCCTCTTCCGGTTCTGCCGGTGGAATGGAATCTGCCGGCAAAACAAGTTCACGTGCCGGGCCTTTTAATTCAATTTCAGGTTTAAGCTGGTCAAATTCCTCCTGGGTGATCCATTCTTTACTGAGCATTTTTCCGGAAACCAGGCTATAATAAGATTGCAGATACTCGCGCAGCACACCATTGCTGTCGAACGAATAGCGAAACCATTTGGGTTTTGGAACAATGCTGGCGAGGTAAATACTTTCGGCCAGCGTTAGCTTTGAAACATCTTTGTTAAAATAAAAGCGGGCTGCCTCATTTACGCCATAAACCATGGGGCCGGTTTCAATAATGTTGAGGTAAACTTCAAACATTCTGTCTTTGCTTACCATGCGCTGCGATTCTATCAGCCAGGTAATCAGCATTTCTTCCAGTTTTCTGGTGATATTTTTATTCCTGACAAGGAAAACATTTTTAACCAGTTGCATACTTATCGTGCTGCCACCCCGGGCAAACCGTTTCTCTTTAATGTTGGTGATAATGCTGGAGCGAATGGCATCGGGGATAAATCCGTTGTGGAAATAAAATGAACCATCCTCCGAAGTCATAATGGCATTTTTAAGGTAGGCCGGTATCTGATTAATTGTCCTGAAATCAGGATTTGCAGGACCTACCTCAAATGTTCTCACTGCTTGCCCTTTTTCAAATGCCGTATAAGTAAAAGGTGCATTGATGTAAGTGAAATTGGTATTGCCAAATTGCTCCACCCTGAAACCTTTCGACCTGAGTGCAGCATTAAAAATAAGCGAATCGGGCTGCTTAAACGCATAGTTAAAATCAAGATTAAAACTAAGTCTGCCTTTAACCCTGATGCCTTCCAGATTAGTAAATAAGCCTTCGGGTAGCGAGCTGAAAAAGTCCTGCGCACCAAAATCTGGTTCATGTACGCTGATAGTCAGCGCTTTCTCCGGCTGGGTTTCATACCTGACATAGGGGTTGAACCCGATTTTGTTAAACGAAACCAGTGAAGAGCTGTCTAACTCAATGTAGGATTTGCCGAAATTGAACTGATAATTAATCTCACTTCGTTCGAGCTTTACATCGTTTGGTGAAATTCTTGCATGGTTCAGCAAGGCATTACAAATACTGGTTTTTCCGGAAACATGAGAAGTGCCGGAATCAGAGACACTGAAATTCATGTTTATACTCGCAGAGTCGAACGCCAGCATTGTATTCCAGCGTTGATGAATGTAAGGAATATGGATTTTGCCGGAGTCAGTCCCTGAAACCCGGAAGGCAAGCTTTTTTTTAGCTGTATTCAGCATTCCGGAAAGTAACCATTTCATCGACAAACTATCGTCTGTCACAGTCGCCAGGGTGCTGAACTCATTGTTGTCAATTTCGAGTTCAGGAAACCCAAACGAGAATGTATGTGTATTTATATCAGCAGCTATATTAAAATCCTTAATTTTAATGGACGAAGGTATATAGTTGAAAATCATACCGAATAGCCGTGAAACCCGGGCAGCATAATCTTTAACCAGGGTGTCTTCAGGTGTATTGCTGGTGCTGTCACTTGCTTTCCTGTCGAGCAGAAACAGGTAGTTGCTGATTGTATCCTGTCGGAAAAGACTGATT
>JAAXUD010000370.1 GCA_013336205.1 Lentimicrobium sp.
AGAACACCGATATTTTTATCTTCACAATTCTGAAATTCTAAGATGCTTATAATCTGTCTGCAACTTAATAATTGACAGAGGTTTGAAAATTGTTTTACCGGAATTTATACCTGACTTTTAAGAAGGTAAGAATATGTTTTATTCATCATCATTTAAAACCTTATTGTATTTTAGCTGCCTTAATCGCAGGATTTAACGGTTCAGCTTTATATATGAAAACTTTGAATGAGGCTCAGCAACTGATATTTGATGCAGAGACAACTGGCCTTGAATACGCCGGTTATTCTTTATCATCAGCTTTTATTGAATCCCTGGGATTCAGATTTTTGAGATATCATAAACTGGCCAACCTCAAAGGAGACGATGCGGAACTTGAAGTTTATGAAGATCTTAAAGGAAGAAAGATTGTTAAACTCTGTGTTACTCAGTATACACATTCTGAAGGGGATCTTCTGCACCAATCATGTTATGTTCCGGCTGAATTGATACCAATACTGGATGTTGAATACAAGAAGCAAAAATTTTAATATCTTTTACAAGTATCATAAAACTAATATCTTAAATCACACAAATTACTTTTGCATGAACAAGCGAACTATTTTGCCACTTATAGTCATACTGACTTTACTACCTTCTTTTTCTGATGCCTGTACCAACTATCTTGTTACTAAGGGTGCTTCCACCGATGGCAGCACTATGGTCAGTTATGCCGCAGATTCCCATATCCGGTATGGCGAGCTGTACTGGCGTCCGGCTGCTGATTGGGCTCCCGGGGCCATGGTAACGCTCTACGACCGTGGAACAGCAGAGCCATTAGGACAGATACCTCAAATCCCACATACATACCAGGTAATAGGTTTCATGAACGAACACCAGGTCGCAATCGGAGAAACCACCTTTGATGGCCGAAGCGAACTTCATGATACAACGGGTATTGTCGATTATGGCAGCCTGATGTTTCTGGCCTTGCAAAGGGCAAAAACAGCCCGTGAAGCTATTCGGGTTATAGGTGACCTTGTTGAACAATTTGGTTATGCCAGCACAGGAGAATCATTTTCAATCGGTGATGCCAACGAAGTCTGGATTATGGAGATTATCGGTAAAGGTACACGCCTTGTAATGGACAAAAAGACCAAAAAGATGGTGAATGCCGATAAGGGAGCGGTTTGGGTTGCCATCAGGATTCCTGACGGATACATCTCTGCACATGCAAACCATGCGCGCATTACAAATTTTCCGCTTGAGAATGGTACAACTTCTATCAGCAGTAAAAACTATAAACTTCTGAATAATCCTGAAATTGAAGTGATTTATGCGCACGATGTAATCTCTTTTGCTAAAACCAGGGGTTATTTTAATGGGGATGATTCTAAATTTAGTTTTAGTGATACTTATGCCCCTCTGAATTTTGGTGCCGCCCGTTTTTGCGAATTGAGGGTATGGGCAATGTTTAATCACGTTAGCAATGACATGCAGCAATTCTATGATTACGCGGCCGGAGCCATCGATAAGGAAAGAATGCCGCTATACATTAAACCGGATCGCAAATTAAGCCCTCGGGATTTGATGCAATTCAAACGCGATTATCTTCAGGGAACTGACCTCGATATGTCGAAAGATGTTGGAGCCGGTTCTTTTGGCCTGCCTTACCGTTGGCGCCCGCTGACCTGGAAATATGAAGGGCAGGAATATTTCAATGAAAGGGTAACCGTAACCCAGCAAACCGGTTTTTCTTTTATTGCCCAGATGCGCAATTGGCTGCCTGACCCTATTGGGGGAATATTCTGGTTTGGGGTGGATGATGCAGGCTCAACTGTTTATATGCCTTTCTACTGCGGCATAAAGCGGGTTCCTCATTGTGTTGCTGAAGGCAATGGTGATATGCTTACCTACTCTGAAACAGCTGCATTCTGGGTATTTAGCCGGGTTGCCCAGTTTGCCTATTTGTTTTATAACCGGGTTATGCCTGATTTGATAAAAGTACAAGCGCAACTGGAGCAGAAGTTTGCGGCTGAAGTTCCTGAAATAGATAGTAAAGCAGCCGAAATGTGGAAAACCAATCCGGAATCAGCGAAAGAACTAATTACATCCTATTCAGGAACTACTGCAACCAACACTGTAGATCAGTGGAGGAAACTGGGTGAATTTCTGTTGGTTAAGTATATGGATGGCAATGTGAAAAAGGAAAAGGAAGGGGAGTTTCTGAGAAACCCCTGGGGATATCCGCAATCACCTTCATTTCCGGGATATAATGATGAATGGAAGAAAGAGGTCATTCAGGAAACCGGAGATAAACTTAAACATCCTGAAGAAAAATAATCAAGCTGCAAAATGAAGGCAGAATTTTTTAAAATTCTGCCTTTTTAATGAGCACCAGAAACTACTTTCTTGAATGTATTGCTATCCGGTTTCCTTCCGAATCAAGGAATAATCCCATATATCCGATCGTTTCGGCAATAAGTTTTTTTGGCATTAAAACCTCTCCTCCGGCAGCTTCCACGCGGGAAAGCTCAATCGCCAGGTCACCTGATCGTGGGGTAATGTAAATCAGCGTTCCGTCTGCTGAGGGCTTGTAAAAATCCGGATTATGCACCAGACTGCCCGAACAGCCCAATCCGCTTTCCTCAAAAGGGAACCAGGCCATATCAAGACCATCCAGTTTATTCCTGTCAAGTTTGAAATCGAGCACTGCTTCATAGAACAGTATTGCCCGCTCCATATTTATTACCGGGATTTCAAACCATCCCACTATGTTATTTGCTGTCATGATTTCCTCAGATTTTGATATTCAAACAGAATAACAAATCTGCTGTCAAAATGCCTTTAAGAAATCCATAAACGCAACCATATAATCTCAGCTTCTATCCCCGGCTATGCTTTAATAAATTTTCAACATAGAATCTTAATGCCGACAGGCAGGCTTAAAGTTTTGATCCCTGCCTGATTGCCTGGGCTTCCAATTCCAATCAGGCAAGTCCGGACCTAAGTCTTTTTACTTTTTACTTTTTACTTTTTACTTTAGACTTTTTACTTTGAGCTTTTTACTTTGAACTTTGAGCTTTTTACTTTTTACTTTAGACTTTTTACTTTGAGCTTTAAGCTTTACTTTTCTCCACTCTTATCCTCGCATCCACAGCAATAACACCTTTTGCATTTCCAAGCAGGGGATTAATATCCATTTCTGCAATTTCAGGTGCAGCTTCACAAAGCGCAGATAATCTTACAATTGCATCAGCAAAAGCCTCTTCGTTTACACCCTCCTGACCCCGCACACCCTGAATAATTTTGTAGGATTTCAGGCTACTGATCATTTCTTTTGCTTCTAAAAGTGAAACCGGAGATAGTGACGCCTGAACGTCCTTCAGAACTTCTATAAAAATACCGCCAAGTCCGCACAGTATCATATGACCGAATTTAGGTTCGGCTTTTGCACCGGCAAAAATCTGGGTACCTGAAAGCATTGGCTGAATCAGAATTGCCGTAGTGTCTTTTATCTGAATCATGCGATTAAACTCCTGAAAAACAGCGTTGTCGTCTTTCACATTCAGCACAACACCCCCTACATCTGATTTATGCACAGGGCCAACCACCTTCATAACCACCGGAAATCCCATTTTCTTTGCTGAATTAACGGCCTCCAATGCAGTTTTTACCACTGCTTCCCCGGCACGTTGAATTCCTGCCGCATCAAGCAGTTGCTGAACTTTTTCAGGATCAAGATATCCATCAGAAGCTTCATCAATTAATCTGCGGATGGCGACTTTGTCAATTTCCGGATGCTTTGCTGTTTCAGCAGGAGCGGGGGTATTGTAAACTTTTGCCAGGGCATTCCCGAAAACCACTTCATCAGGAAAGTTAATCCTGCCCAATGAAAGGAAATATTCTATCTCCTTACTTACATTGATCACCGAAGGCAGGATTGGGAAAATAGGCTTCCTGCAGGTTTTCATTTTCTCATCCAGAAGTTTATAAACATCATACACTTCTGTCAATCCAGGGCTTCCGAATATTACAGCCATTGCATCAATGTTATCGGCCTCTGTATCACAAAAATCAATGATATCGCCAAGATTAGCCGCAGTGCCGGTAGCAAGAAAATCTATCGGATTGGC
>JAAXUD010000371.1 GCA_013336205.1 Lentimicrobium sp.
CCTGTAAGGCAAAATCCTGAAAAATTTGTAAATTAAGAATAAATTTTTCAGGATTTTGCCAACGTTTGTGATAATATATTGGAGACCCGCCCTAAAGGACGGGCCTATTGAAAAATGAAATGAAATTTAAACAGCCTCTTAATCTCATTTAAAAGCAACCTTAGAGCATAACAATTTTATCGGGCACCATAGGGCTAATCAATTTTAAAACCAGCCTTTGCTTTTACCAAAGGCCACTGCATCGGCAACAACCAGATCGTGGTCGAAGGCCAGGGATGGAAGTTTATTAATGTTAAACCAACCGGCTTCGGCTGCATCATCACCTCCTTTGGCAATTTTTGCTGCATCATGCAAAAATCCGGCATAAGCAACAGAAATGGTGCGATGCCTGGGATCCCGGTATACATCACCATAGGTGTGATACTGCCAGAGTTCAACACCCTCTATCCCGGTTTCTTCAGCAAGTTCTCTTGCAGCGGCAGCCTCCGGAGTTTCGTCCATTTCAATAAAACCTCCGGGCGCAGCCCACATTCCTTCAAAGGGCGGATTTCCTCTCTTAATGAGTAAAACCTCCGGCTCATTCCCTGCATTTCTGAAAATAAGTGAATCCACGGTAACTGCGGGTCTGGGATAGTGATACGTAAACATAGGCTGCGTCTTTTATGCGAAGGTAAAAATAAAAAATCCCGGTAAAGGGATTTTTTATTTACACACAACAGGAAACATTTCCATTGGATGGAAGCTGTCATTTTCGGGCGTAGTCGGAATGTGGGAGCCGGCCTAAACCTGAATTCATTAAGATTCTAATACATTATAAACTTAAGCATTAACCTGTATTGCTTTTCTCTGACTTCTTCGTGTCGGATAATTAACCGGTTCAGGCTATCTGTCACATAATCCAGCAGATCAGGGTGTGTTCCTGTACTTTCAGTAACAGAAACGTTTCCAAGAATATCGGTTGAAATATCAACATTCACTACACCCTCAAGGTGAAAAGACCTGGCAAAATCAGGATAACGGAGGTTGCTACTTATTACTTCGCGGAAAATGCTATGCTCTGCAGCCGCGAATAGCGACCTGCAACCCTGCAGCCCAACCACCATAACTACCGGAATATGACTACTGAATGACATAGCTTTACATTTGCACAGCCTGGTAAACTAATTCCGTGCCAAAATCACATTATACTAATATTCAGTATTTTAAACAAAGCCGTCGGGAAAATAATTGTCCGATTTCTATATAGCGTCGTCCGGAATCGAACGGATTGAGCGAAAGTATAGCCTTCTGTTTGCACAAAGGCTATGTTATCGAAGTCCGGAAAGATTACTCTGTATCTTCCTCCTTTCGGGAATCATCATGCTGACCCAGTCCCGCCACTGTGATTACAATTTCACCTTTGGGGGTAGTCTGACTATAATAATTTAAAAGTTCAGCCAGGGTGCCCCGACGGTTTTCTTCGAACAATTTGGTCAGTTCGCGCGAAACGCAGGCCATTCGCTCCGGACCCATAACTTCTGTCAGCTGTTCGAGGGTTTTCACCAGGCGGAAAGGCGATTCATACAGAACAATAGTGTAGGTTAACCCTGCAAGGAACATCAGCCTTGTATGCCGGCCTTTTTTGTGAGGCAGAAAACCTTCAAAGAAAAAGCGGTCGCAGGGTAATCCGGAATTAACGAGCGCCGGAACAAAAGCCGTAGGCCCCGGAAGACTTTCCACTTCAACACCCAGGGCGATGCAGGTTCGCACAAGCAGAAAGCCCGGATCCGAAATGCCCGGCGTGCCGGCATCGGTTACCAGTGCCAGGGATTCACCTGCCGCAATGCGGGCTGCAATTTGCTCAGCAGTCCGGTGCTCATTGTGCATATGATGGGCGATCAGTTTATTGGAAATGCCAAAATGCTTGAGCAACAGGCCGGTTTTGCGGGTATCCTCAGCAAGTATGGCATTGACTTCCTTCAAAATCCTGATGGCCCTGAGGGTCATATCTTCGAGGTTTCCAATCGGGGTAGGAACAAGGTAAAGTTTTGGCATTGATGGTATTTTTATGTAAGCGGGCAATTAGTATCAGATAGAAGTAAATCAGCTTGCATTGGCTAAACAGATTCCTTTACCTTGTGTCTCCAATTAGAGATTCCCTGTTAGTTTTGCTGATTACAAATTATACGAATTTATAAAATCGCGCAATAAGCTAAAAATATCAGTGTAATCGGTAAAGGGTATCCTGTCGCGGCTGTCGTATATATTGTGGTATTCGCGATGCTCCTTCCCTTTTGAAAAGATAAACACAGCCGGAACTCCTTTTTTGTAAAACGGGCAATGATCACTGTTGCAGCTTTCGCCTCCTTGTGTTACAGTGGTTACGTATTCTTTTTCTGCATTAATCTTCACCAGTTTTTCATACTGCTTTGTAAAAATTTTTCCATTAACCACTGAAATGCCCTCGCTTCCGGTTCCAACCATATCAAGGTTAATCAGAAAAGCAATCTGTTCAAGCGGAAATAAAGGATTCTCTGTGTAGAATTCTGAGCCGTTTAATCCGGTTTCTTCGGCCGCCAGGGCAATAAAAGCCATACTGTACCGCGGTTTATTCCCAGGTAAGGAGTAATGCATGGCCAGGTCAAGCATCATGGCTACCCCGCTGGCATTGTCGTTGGCGCCTGGAAAAAGGGCTTTCGCCCCCATCATTCCCAGGTGGTCGTAATGTGCAGTTATAACAATAAAGGAATCAGGCACTTCAGTACCACGAATAAAACCCAACACATTCCTTACCTTGATCGCCGGCTCAAAAACAGCCTCAACTTTAGCTGAAGCTTTTCTGGGTTTTGCGCGCATGGCAGGTTTCAACACCTCGAAAACCGGAAATTCCTTTTGCCTGTATCCCTGAGAAATGCTCCAGAGGAGTCTTTCCTTATCAGAAAGGATCACAAAACCCGCAGATCCCGGAAAATTAGTCCTGACCAGTGAATCAACTGGTTTTTGTTTTTCTTTCGCGATGAGAGATTTGTCGATAAGCAGCAATGTGTTGGAAAAATCCCTTTTATTCAGTTTCTCCAGCTTACCCGGCGTATCGAAAAGTTTGGGTGAAAGTACTTTTACTTTATAGGTTTTTTCTGTTGAAGGACTGCTGGCTGAAACAATAAAATCGATGCCTGGGATAAGAGATTTCCCATCTACTGAGAATTCAACTTTTCCCGGAAAAGTATTTAACGGCAAAGTGAAAGACTGAAAAAAACCACCGGGGAAGTTGTTTAAACCAGCCTTTTGCATTTCTGACGCAATAAACCCTGATGCCAGCTGATTTGCATTGTTTACATAACCCCGCCCCGACATTGCCGGCGATGCAAGGGTGTCAACCAGTGAGCGCGCATAGTTCAGATTCTGGGCTATTACACTATTGCTTCCGGAAAGAAAAAGCAATGCCGGAATAATAAACAGTAGTGAAAAATGGAATCCAATGAACCGATTATCTTTCATTTACAAAATTTCAGTGGGGTGATTTTAAAGATATCGTCTGACAAGAAATTCATGCAGCTTTTTGAAAACCGGATTGTTGTCATCCCATTTATAACGGGACTTAAGATCGGCAAACAGCTCTTCAGCCTGACTGCTTCCGGTACAGGAGTTGAGCAGGTGCATGGCTTCGGTATAGCGTTCTGAGGAACCTTCGAACAACTCGTTGATGAACTGAAACTTTTCGTTCAGTCCAATGGCTGCTCTCAAATCACTGATTGGCTTTAGCTGCATGCGGTCAGCCAGGGACCGGTCGTTTTTTCCGGAGGTAATTCTATCGTTCAGCGAAGGAGTGTCACTTTTAAGTTTATCTGCTAAAGAGATAGTCCCGAATAAATCAAGTGGTTGTGGCACCGGTTCACCAGGTGATACGCCGGGATCTCTGGCAAACTCATTCTCAGAACTGAATTCATTTTTTATCGGGACACTTACATCAAAAGTTATCGTATTTGTGGATGGTGGTTGCTGAACCGGAATAATTTCAGGATGGGCCGGCACAGGAGGCGGAGCAACAACCGGAGGTACAATGAAAGGAGCGACTATGGGAATTTCAACCGGTGTGGCTGCGGGCTCAACAGGTTTATTCTGTATTGGCGGA
>JAAXUD010000887.1 GCA_013336205.1 Lentimicrobium sp.
ATTTAAAATCTGGTCAAATGAATATTTATAGTACCAGGTAAAGTCAAAATCAATCCTGTTGTCAAACAATCCAAGGTTAATACCTGCTTCATAGCCGTTTACAAACTGAGGCCTTAATTCAAACGGCGGAACAACATCAGGAAGATAGGATGCTTGCTGCCCACCAAAGAAACTGGTATTGTAGTAAAAATTCTTTTGATAAGGCGCTGCGCTGTTAGCTGTTTGGGCTATACCACCCCTGATTTTCATAAAATTAAGCCAGGGGAGGCTTTCCTGTAAATTGAAAGCTTCAGATGCTATAAAACTCAACGATACAGAAGGGTAGAAGTAAGAATTATTATTTTCCGGTAAAGTGGACGACCAGTCGTTTCTTCCGGAAAGCTCAAGGAAAATGTAATTGCTGTATGCCAGGTTTAGGAATGAGAAAACTGAGTTTGTCCGCTGCCTCAGAATACTTTCTGCCGGTGCCATGTAAGCAGCTGAATTGCCTGGGCTAACAACTATAGTATTGCCATCTTCATCTGTTGTATATGTATTTTCTGTCAGATTGAAAAAGGTGTACATATTCGGATAGTACCAGGTGCCTGAGTGACCTGACATACCGTAGGCATCATAATCCCACCTGCTTCCACCTACCGTGAACCTGACATCGAGTTTGGATCCGAATATCTTTGCTTTATCTGCGGTTAAAAGAAATTCCAGGTTGTCACTTGTTGTCCGCGATAAACTATTACTATAGCCACCGCCTTGCAATCCTATAAAGTCAATTGGCTTGTTTTTCGAGGTAAATTGTTCAACACTGTAATCACGGCCTACTCTAGCTGTTGCATTGAGCCAGGAAGTGATATCATAGATCAGTGCAATGGACCCTGTGTACTTATCTCTGTTTTGCGTTGTGTTATTATTGTAATAATTCCACCAAAGATTTCTGTCAACATAAAGAAAAGGATAGCCGTCAAGTTTATTTTGAGAACCATCGGGCAGTTGGTAATGCTCAAAATCAATTCCCTGGTAACTTCGGGGCCAGGAATACAGAAAACCTTTGCTGAATGAATTTCCGTCTTCGCCCAGCATCGGGCTGTTCAATCGGTTATACTTCACATAAGTTAACGCTGCATCTGCTTTCAGCTTTTCTGAAACTTTTATATTGGTTCCAAAGTTAATGGTAGTGCGGTTATAGTTGCTGTTGTCAATAACCGGTGTATGATCCTGCCTGGTAAATGATAACCGCAAAGTGCCTTTGTCAGTACCACCTTGTACTGATACATTGTGATTTTGTGTAATCCCGTTCCTGAACGCCATTTCTAAATTATCAGGCTGTGGTGAATAATTTCTCATTTCACCATCCCACCATTTTACAAGCTGACCTTGCATTTCCGGTCCCCAGGAAACTGCCGAACCATAATACCCGAATTCCTGGGAAGTGGTCGATGTGGCGCCTTCCTGGTTTAAAATAAGCTGATCATTGCCATATATCCCCGGATATAATAGTGTTCCATCCTCATCAACAGGAAAACCGGGCTCACTGAAGGTTATCGGGCCGCCGTGTCCGTATTTATTCTGTACGTCCCTGTATCTGTATGGGTTAGCTACTTTCAGACTATAGTTATAAG
>JAAXUD010000372.1 GCA_013336205.1 Lentimicrobium sp.
ACAAACTCCACTGCAACAACAGCCGATGTTACCGGCGTTGTGAATAACGGAACTATTGGCCCGCTTGCCTTGTACAACCATGATAAAACATATACTGAAGGTTTTAACCTGCTGGGAAATCCTTATCCTTCGCCCATCGACTGGAATGCGGCCACTGGCTGGACAAAAAACAATATTGACAATGGCATTTACTTTTTTAATGCCGGAACAAGCGACCAATACACCGGCACTTACAGCAGTTATGTAAACGGTATTTCGAGCGATGGCATTGCCAGCAATATCATCCCATCGATGCAGGGATTTTTCGTTCATGTCAGCGATGGAGATTATCCGGTAAGCGGATCAATCAGTATCGGCAATCCGGCAAGGGTAAACCAACTATCGCCGGTGTTTCATAAAAGCCAGCAGGAAAGAGAATCGCCTGTGGTGCGTCTGAGTGCTGAATTTAAAAATGAAAATTCACCTGCTGACCCCCTGGTTCTATACCTGGACCACACAGCTTCTGCAATTTTTGAGAAAGAGACAGATGCACTCAAACTTTACAATACCACCACTGAGGTTCCGAACCTTTTTGCAATCTCGGAAGACAACCGGCAGCTTTCTATCGGCGCTTTCCCATATCCGGACATTGAAACTGAAATTCCCCTGGGAATAAAAACAGGCAAGGCCGGCACAATTAACCTGAAGTTAGTTTCGTTTGAAAGTAGTCCAACAGCCTATGGCATCTACCTGAAAGACAAGGCCTCAGGCAAGGTCCAGAACCTTAATTTGCAGCCTGAGTATGCTATTTCGGTTGAACAGGGAATACTTGAAGGCCGTTTATCGCTGGTTTTCAGCGAAACTGATATTTCTCAGGAAACATTTGGCAGCAGCAGTTTCAGCGCCTTTTCCCAGGATGGGTTGATATATGTAGATATTAAACTCAAGGAAGAACAGGTGAATATACAGGTAATCAACCTGGCAGGACAAGCCATACTGAATAAAACAGTGAATGGTGAAGGCCGGCATGCACTTGGTTCTGCTCTGGTTGAAGGCATTTACATGATAACTTTCTTTACCGATATGGGTACCATTTCAAAAAAGATATTTGTTCGATAATGTTCAGAGACATCCAAATAAGACATTTGATCAGCTTGTCAACAGCCGTTTTCTTCCTGCTGATGACATCAATAAAATCGTACGCCCAGGAAGACCCTCCAAAGCCGATGCGGGTTTCTACTTTTCAGCACCTCAGCTTCGGAGCATTTATCAATGGAAACAATGGAGGCTCTGTTACTGTTGAACCGGGGGGCAGCAGAAGCGTTACCGGAGATATAATCCCGGTTTATCTGTCACAACAATATCATCCTGCTATTTTTGAGGTTGAAGCAAATGCCGGTGTGGTTATCAACATATTAAACGGGCCCGACGTATTATTAGCCGGAAGTAACGGCGGTACCTTGCTGCTTCACATCGGTTCCTCCCTGCCACTTTCTCCTTTTATCAATACAACAAGACCTCCTTACAGAACCCAGATAATGATAGGTGGCACACTCACTGTTGGCAACGCTCTCGCTAATCCGCCCGGGGAATATACAGGTGATTTCTTTATTACTTTTATTCAGGAATAACCCCTTTTATTTAATCAGCAATGACAGCAAGCCGCAGAACCCCGACTAAACGTTGTGCCCTGAAGCAGGCGTTAAGGGGGATACTTATGGCTTCCCTGCTGTTTATCATTTCGGGGACAGTTAATAACCTTTTTGCACAGGCTGAAGATTACCCTGAGTACGATGAGATCTCTGTATTCCTTATGATACAGGGAGTTGGCGGCTATGAAATGAATGCCATTTACATGGAAGACAAGCTTTACATCTCGATCACCGATCTTTTTCAGCTGCTTAAGATAAACCATACCAGCCCGCAAGGCTTCGATTCCGTTTCTGGCTTTTTTCTCCAGGAAAACAGCCTGTATTCCATCAGCCAGCCTTTATCGACCATTGTTTTTGGCAACACCCGGCTTCCGCTTGATAAAAGAGCGCTGATAAAAACGGATATGGGCTTGTATATGCGCACTGATCTTTTCGGTAAAGAATTTGGATTAAATCTTGCTTTTAATTTCAGAAGTCTGTCGCTGGAGTTAAAAACTACACTGGAACTACCGGTTATCAAGGAATTGCGCCTTGAACAAATGCGAAAGAATGTAGACCAGCTGAAAGGGGAAATTCAGGTTGATACAACCTTTAAACGCAGCTTTCATCTGTTTCGTGGCGGCATGGCTGACTGGTCGGTAATTTCAACGCAGGCATCGGGCAATACCAGCGATACAAGAGCCAGCCTCGGATTGGGCGCTGAAGTATTGGGCGGCGAAACAAATATTCTGTTGAATTATTCAACCCGGGATGGTTTTGATAAAAGACAACAGGAATACCGCTGGCGCTGGGCCAACAACGATGCAAAAATAGTCAGACAAGTCATTACCGGCAAGCTCCAGCCAATGGCTATTTCATCGATTTATGCACCGGTAATCGGCTTCTCTGCCACAAACACACCTACCACCTTCCGAAAATCATTTGGATCTTATATTTTGAATGATTACACCGAACCCGGCTGGACAGTGGAACTGTATATCAACAATGTGATTGTAAATTATACCACTGCCGATGCATCCGGCTTTTTCAGTTTTGAGGTTCCCCTGGTTTATGGGGCATCGCAACTTACGCTAAAGTTTTATGGCCCCTGGGGCGAAGAAAGAATAAAAGAACAAACCATCAATACACCTTACAATTTCCTGCCTAAAGGAACGGTTGAATATAATGTAAGCGGCGGTGTTGTGCGCGATAGCACCAATCATGCTTTTTCGAGGGCGGAATCTTATGTTGGTATTCACCGGAACATTACAGTCGGTGGTGGGGTTGAATATTTATCGTCAATTACTACCGGAAAAACAATCCCATTTCTGACTGCCTCAGCCAGATTTTTAAAGAATTTCCTTTTCACCGGTGAATACGATTATGGGGTGAAGGCGCGGGGCTTACTCAATTACCGGCTCCCATCCAACCTGGTATTTGAACTGGATTATACGAATTATGTTTCCGGTCAGCAGGCTATCAGCTTTAACTACCTGGAGGAGCGAAAGGCCAGCCTTTCAATACCTTTACAAATGGGGAAAATCAGGTCTTTTGCCAGAATGTCCTACAAACAGAATGTACTGCAGGATGTGACCTATTCTACCGCTGAATTAATGCTCTCGAGTTACATAGCCGGGGTGAGTACCAATATTTCAGGTTTTGCCAACTGGCTTACCGAAGGAACGCCTTACATCTATTCAAACATAGCGCTTGGTTTTAAACTTGGCCGGACTATTAACATCAGGCCACAGGCTCAGGTTGATATCACCAACAATAAACTTATCTCCGTAAAGGCAGAAATAGAGAAAAACTTTAAACAAAAGGCTTTCCTGTCCTTAATTTATGAGGAGAATATCAGGTCAGCACTTCGCAGCATTGAAGTTTCATTCAGGTACGATCTGCCATTTGCCCAGACCAGCGCATCGGCAAGGGTAGCCAGCAGGCAACTCATGACGACGGAGAGCGCCCGTGGAAGTTTTGCATTTGGCAGCGGAAACGGGTATGTGAATGCCGACAATCGTTCATCGGTTGGCCGTGGTGGAATTACCGTAACTCCATTCCTTGACATCAACCATAATGACAGACGTGATGCTGATGAACCAATCGCTCCGGGGCTTAACCTGAGATTGAATGGCGGCAGGTTTCTTGAATATGCCAAAGATTCCCTGATCAGAATTGTAGAGCTTGAGCCATTCGCCAGTTACATGCTTGAGATTGATGACAACAGCTTCGAGAACATTGCCTGGCAGTTGAAAACCAAGATCCTGAGCATTTATATAGATCCTAACCAGTTTAAAATGATAGACATACCGGTAAGGGTTATGGGTGAGGTAAATGGTTTGGTTTACCTGGAGTCGGGCAATAAAGTAAGGGGGCAGGGGCGCATCATTATTAATATTTACGATAGTACCGGCAGATTTGTCCAGCGGGTGCTCTCGGAGCAGGATGGATTCTATAACTACCTCGGCTTAGCGCCCGGCC
>JAAXUD010000888.1 GCA_013336205.1 Lentimicrobium sp.
CAATTATCAATGTATTGTCTGAATCAAATTCCAGTTTTATAATTTCACTTTCTATAACAGGAAGACTGCTGTTCGCGCTTGAATATTCAACCCAGTTAGTTCCATCAAAAGTTCCTATTGTATAATATGTTTGATAAGTATCCGGGTTAAAATTCTTCAGACTGAACCATACCAGATTATTCGTGTCCACGCTTACCCGGGAGATGTGATCAATTTGTATACCGGCACTCAGGGTGTCGAAAACCGTTACAGAAGTGCCATCATATTTTACCAGCCCCAGATCATGTTGTGCTATCCAGAGGTTTCCAACCTTGTCGGCAATGGTCTGACCGAAATAATTGCCAATACTGTTGAAATTTTCACCATCAAATGAGCCGGTCAATCCATTACCTTCAATCCACAATGTATTGGTATTGTGGTCTATATACAAATATCCCGGAGAGCCTGGTATTGTTGAATTGGATGAGGTGTACTGCTGCCAGGAAGATTCTTCATATTTAAACAACCCGTTTGCATAAGCGTTTGCAGCAATCCAATAATTAAAATCTGCATCTATCCCAACGTGCCTGTATGGTGCACAATTACCATAAGTATTTGCGGGCGGCATTAAGAAATCAGTTTGACCGGTGTTGGTATTGATTGCCACCACCTGGTTGTCAACTCCAACCAGTAAAATGCTGTCTAATCTGTCAATATGATAAATTGTATTTCCGCTGAAGTAGTTTTTCCAGGTTTGAGTATAGGCTGAAAGAGAGAAAAGCATACAAAATAAAATGAATGAAAGGTTTTTCATTTTCTCTGTTTTTGTGAACATAAAGTTAAATCTATTTGTGGAAAACCGACAATAATTCTTTCTGTTACCAATTCATGAATGAAAAGGGAATCAAAGTCTTATATTGTTTTCAATCCTTGATAGTCGCGTATTTATCCTGATTACAACTAATAGCAGTAAATAAAAGAAAAAGCTGTTTAATCCTCTTTAACCTATTAATATTTTATTTTTTACCCATAGTTGAACTGGTATGAATTGTGTTTCGCAAGAATAACCAAATCTAACTTTTTAATCCATAAGTTGTCATAAAAGCCCGGATTAGCCCACATTTGTAACCCACCGGACAAGATAAGGAACGGAGCGGACACTCTTTTCCGCAATCGATTGTAATTTTGTTTTTATCAAATTGAGTGTCGGAAACAAATAATGACAGACACTTACAAAAACCACTGACCTCATCAACTTTTTATACTTTTTACCCGGTTGCTGAGCCTGTCTGCATGGTTGCCCTTGCAATCAGGCAGGCGAAGTCGAAGCATTACTTTTTACTTTTTACTTTTTACTTTTTACTTTCATCCCTATGGATATAGCAAAACGTTTCACTCAGAACCCGCTTCTTCGCCCGGCTGACTTAAAGCCCGGAATTGATGGAATGGAAATCGTATGCCTGTTAAACCCCGGTGTTTTCAGGTTTGAAGGTAAAATCTGGTTGTTGCTTCGGGTTGCAGAAAGGCCGAAACAGATTGAAGGAAAAATCAGTTTCCCTGTATATAATAGTACTGGAGGGATTGAAATTCTGAGCTTCGATAAAAATGACCCCGATCTGGATGCCTC
>JAAXUD010000889.1 GCA_013336205.1 Lentimicrobium sp.
GCCTGTTCTAACCCTGATTTCATTAATAAGGTAAGGATTTCTCTCAAAGAGATGCGTGAAACCAACTATTGGCTGAGAATTATAAAAAGAACCAACATAAAGGATGAATTTACAGAGGAATTAAACAGGTTGGTTGATGAGTCTGAGCAACTTAAAAAAATACTGGGTTCAATAATTCAAAAGAAGATGGCTCAAACAAATGATGTTTAGTTCGGAAACTGGTCAATTTTTTCAATGATATACTAAATACTGGCAGTTTTTACCAGCCAGGCTATTTCCCGTGTAATTAAATTCTTTGAACAATTAATTATCTTTGAACGGTTGAATACCCCGCTGACTTGTGCTTTTAACTTTAAGACTGCTCTGAAAAGTCAAATATTTAGTTTGCGAATTGGATTCAACATAAAGCCCAACCACCACTAGTTTAAGTCGGGCAAACTTTATACTTTAAACTTTAAACTTTGAGCTTTTTAAAAAGCCTCTCCTCTCTCCTCAAAACCCTCCCGTCGAACCCGGGAGTTTACCAGTATTTCGATAAGGAAGGGAAGATCATTTACATCGGGAAAGCGAAGAATCTGAAGAAAAGGGTTCTTTCTTATTTCAATAAAAATGCGTCGTTGCCGGGGAAAGTTAGGGTATTGGTGGCTAAGATCGCTGATATCCGCTGGATTGCTGTAGAGAGTGAATCCGATGCTTTGCTGCTGGAAAATAACATGATCAAGGAGTACCAGCCGCGCTACAACATTATGCTGAAGGATGACAAAACCTACCCATGGATTTGCATCAAAAGTGAACCTTTCCCGCGTGTTTTTCCGACAAGGAACCTCGTAAAAGACGGGAGCGAGTATTTTGGGCCGTATGCTTCGGTTAAACTGATGAATACCCTGCTCGACCTTATCAGGCAACTCTACCCGCTTCGAAACTGTAACTTAAATCTCACACAGGCAAACATCAGTGCCGGTAAATTCAAAATCTGCCTTGAATACCACATCGGTAATTGTCTGGGCCCTTGTGAAGGATTTCAAAGTGAGGAAGATTACCTGCAAACCATCAGGGGTATCCGCGGCATAATCAAGGGTAACATCGGAATGGTGAAAACGCAGCTGGCCGTGCTGATGAAACAGTATGCCGATGAGTTTGCCTTTGAAAAGGCTCATGTTGTGAAAGAAAAGATTGAACTGCTCGATCGTTATCAGAGCAAATCAATGGTGGTAAATCCGGCCATCAATAATGTGGATGTTTTTTCAATTATCGAGGATGAGCACTCAGCATATGTGAATTTTGTGAAGGTTGCTTCAGGTGCTATCATTCAGTCACACACAGTTGAACTGAAAAAGAAACTGGAGGAAACCACCGAAGAATTACTGACGATGGCCATTGCCGACCTGCACCCCCGCTTTAGCAGCGGCGCTTCCGAAATTATTGTACCCCTGATGCCGGAATTCAGGCTTCCCGACATTACCTACACTGTTCCGCAAAGAGGCGATAAAAAGCAATTGCTGGAACTTTCGGAGCGGAATGCCAAATATTATCAACTCGACAAACAGCGGCAAAAGGATTTGGTAGATCCGGAAAGGCGCACCAAAAGAATACTGGAAACGATAAA
>JAAXUD010000890.1 GCA_013336205.1 Lentimicrobium sp.
ATCGTCGGTAAAATGCCTGACCAGCAGGTACATCCCAAGCCCGGCCAACGAAAGATGAACTACAAAAAGCAAATGCAGACTCAGATTGGAATAGCCTGTGGTAAGTCCGATAATAAAAGTCTCGGGATACCAAACCGATCGCAGATCGGCGTGAATCGGGTAACCCAGGTGCGTATAGGGGTTCCAGAAAGGGAATACACCATTTTGAAGACACTCGCCCACATGAAAACGCCAGGGCAGGTAACAGCCCAGCATATCCCATTTAAGGCTGTTTTGCAAAAAAGCAACCTGCCAGTAGGCTATTACCGTTAATGCGATAAATGCCAGGTATATGTATAGAGTATTTGGCCTTTTCTGAAGCATCCTTTGGTACAAGGTTTACTGAAGCGAATGTAAGGAGAAATTCGTGAACCTGTGAGCTCAAAATATTGCTATCTTAGCCACTGCCAACGCAAAGCATCCAAAATGAAGTTCACCGTTTCAGCTGTAATTCCCTGTTTCAACGAGCAGGGCAACATCATACCCCTTTATCAGGAACTTACTGATGTTATGAAATCCTACCCTGAGTATGAGCTGCTTTTTGTCGATGACGGCAGTAAAGATGACTCACTTGAAATTATCAGGTCTCTTGCATCAACCGACCAGCGGGTTCATTACCTTTCGCTTTCGCGGAATTTCGGCCATCAGCACGCGCTAAAAGCCGGTCTCGATCATGCCAGCGGCGATTGCGTCATCAGCCTGGATGCCGACATGCAGCATCCCCCGGCCCTGATTCCGGCGCTGATTGAAAAGTGGAAGGAAGGCTTTGAAGTAGTTAATACCATCAGGGGCGAACAGAAATCGCTTTCGAAATCAAAAAAAATAACTTCCGGGCTGTTTTATCATCTGGTAAACAAACTTTCCTCTGTTGAGATAAAACCGGGTGTTGCTGATTTTCGTCTGCTCGACCGAAAGGTAGTGGATGCGCTGAAACAGTTCAATGAAAATTATTTGTTCCTGCGCGGGCTTATCCCGTGGCTTGGATTCAGGCAAACGTCTGTGAGTTATGAACCCGCCGAAAGATTCGCCGGCCAGACCAAGTATTCCTTTATCCGCATGCTCCGTTTCGCGTTGGATGGGATTACCTCGTTCAGCAACCGGCCACTCTATCTCTCAATCGGGCTGGGTTCCGTTATTGCCGGACTTGCATTCGTATACGGTCTTTACGCCTTGTATGTGCATCTTTTTACTGATGCTGCGCTGCCCGGCTGGACTTCCATTACCGCAAGTGTGCTGTTTATCGGTGGCATTCAGCTTATCATGCTGGGAATCATCGGTATTTATCTGGGCAAATTATTTATCGAAAATAAAAGAAGGCCCAATTACATTATCAGTCAGAAGAATTTCTGATTCTACACTGGTTTTTAAAATTGATATTTTAAGAATCTCAAAAAAACAGACAGGGAATGAAAATTCTGCCAGAAAACTTCAGAAACCGTTTTTCATTTGTTGTTATGCTCTTGCTGATAGTGACTATCATCATAATAAGAGCACTCACGCTGTTGGACAATGAATTGAGCTGGGACGTATTCGGATATTATATACACCTGCCGGCTGCTTTTATT
>JAAXUD010000891.1 GCA_013336205.1 Lentimicrobium sp.
CCTGTTGTCCATCTCCCTGAATTCCGCTGCACAGGTTTACAAAGATTCAACAGCTTCCGTTGATGCGCGCGTTCAGGACCTTCTGGGCCGTATGACCATTGAAGAAAAATTCTGGCAACTCTTTATGCTGGCCGAAAGCTGGAGCAAAGACAAAAGCCGTTATTCCGAAGGTGCTTTCGGATTTGAGGGCGGGGTTGCTGCCGGGAATGCCAATACCGCAGGCCAGATGATACAGTCTGACACCAGGGGCTCAGCCCGCGAAATGGCTGAAATCATCAATAAAACGCAACAATATTTTCTTGAAAAAACAAGACTGGGCATTCCAATCCTGCCATTCGACGAAGCTTTGCATGGCCTTGTGCAACCAGGCGCCACAGCATTTCCGCAAGCCATAGCCCTTGCAGCCTCCTTCGACACAGCTTTGATGCACAGGGTTGCGGCTTCTATCGCCCTTGAAACCAATAGCAGGGGCATCAGGCAGATACTGTCGCCTGTTATCAACATTGCCGGCGATGTTCGCTGGGGCCGGGTTGAAGAAACCTATGGTGAAGATCCACACCTTGCATCCGAAATGGCGGTGGCTTTTATCTCTGAATTTGAAAAAAGAAATATTATTGCCACTCCCAAACATTTTGTAGCAAATTATGGCGATGGCGGGCGCGACAGCTATCCATCACATGTAAACGAACGATTACTCCGCGAAATTTACCTGCCCCCGTTTCATGCAGCCTTCTCAAGGGGAGGCGCCCGCTCTGTTATGACTTCCTATAATTCGCTGGACGGAAGCCCCTGTACTGCCAGCAACTGGCTGCTGAACACTTTATTGAAAGAAGAATGGGGATTCAGGGGTTTTGTAATTTCAGATGCCGGCGCAACCGGTGGCGCCAATGTGCTTCATTTTACGGCAAAAGACTATCAGCAATCGACTGAAAATTCTCTGAACAGCGGACTTGATGTGGTTTTTCAGACAGCTTACGAACATTATCCTTTGTTTATTGACGCTTTCAAATCCGGGAATATTCCTGTCCAGGTTATTGACAGTGCTGTTGCCCGTGTACTCAGGGCTAAATTTCAACTGGGCCTGTTTGATCATCCTTATGCTGATCCGGCGGAAGCTGAAAAATATAACGGTGCTGAAAGCCACCGTGAAATTGCCCTGGAAGCGGCCAGAAAATCCATTGTTTTACTTAAAAACAAAAACAACATTCTGCCGTTAAGTTCGTCAGTAAAATCAATCGCAGTCATTGGTCCCGATGCCGTGGAAGCCAGAACCGGCGGCTACAGCGGGCCGGGAAATAATGTAGTTTCGATTCTTGAAGGAATTAAAAATTCGCTTAGCCCGGGAATCAAAATTGAGTATGCCGAAGGCAGTTCGAGGGAAATTGTCAGTTATCGGATTGTACCCGGTGAATTCCTTTCAACCATCGAGAATGGGGAAAAAAAGCCGGGACTTACCGGCAATTATTACTCCAACATTGATTTTTCCGGGCAGCCTGCATTCACCAGAACCGACCCACAAATAAACTTCCAGTGGACTTTGTTTTCGCCTGATCCCGAAAAACTGAATTACGATTTCTATTCAGTTTGCTGGACAGGTAAAATC
>JAAXUD010000373.1 GCA_013336205.1 Lentimicrobium sp.
TTGCTGACTCTGTTTACAACTTTTTATGCCATTTCATTCTTCCTGTTTTCCGAAACCGGTAAACAAAAATACCTGCACCTTTTCTTTGCAGGAATTGTAATGGCCATTCTCACCAAAAGTGTCCAGGGATTGTTGTTTCTGCCGGCAATTGCCATTTATGTATTGATTTCAGGTGTCCTTCATAAACTTTTGCGAAACCGCTGGTTATATATAGACCTGACAGTGGTGGTTGCGATAGTTGCAGCTTATTATTTTCTCAGGGAGTCGGCCAATCCAGGCTATTTAAAAGCTGTGGTCACCAATGAACTCGGCGGCAGGTACCTTTCTACAACTGAAAACCACCGGCATGAATTTACCTGGTACTTAAATCTTCTGATGACCAGTCAGTTTGCCTTCTGGTTTCTTTTTGTCCCGGCAGGATGGTTTACGGGTTTTTTCCTGAATGTCGGAATTTTAAAAAGGCTAACGGTCTTCAGCGGCATTCTTTTGATGGTTTATCTGCTGATAATTTCTTTCGCAGGAACCAAACTGGAATGGTATGTTGCGCCTATGTATCCTTTTCTTGCTTTACTTGCTGCTTTGGTCATTTCCGGGATTTTTTCGCTGCTTTCAGAAAGTGATCTTTCTGTGAAATCAGCCTGGCGCCCATTTCTCCCTTTTATTTTTCTTATGGGGGTTTTTGTGTTACCCTATCAACAGATAATAAGTAAGGTATATAAGCCCCGTGAAACCGAAAATGACATTGAATTTTATATGATCAGCCATTTTCTTCAGGACGCGGCAAAAGGTAAGCATAACCTTCAGAATCATGTTATCAGCTATGAAGGTTACAATTCACACCTGAAGTATTACACCGACCGTTTAAATCAACAGGGAATGCATGTGATTCATAAAGACACAAGTGCTCTCGAAACCGGTGACGAGGTTATTTGTTCACAGTACTTTACCAGGGAATTTATCAGGAAGAAATTCATTTTTACGGAAACAGGAAGCTATTACAATGTCAAAACATTCAGAATCGATGGAATCAGAAGTAAAGAAGACTGAACTGAGTATCGTGATACCGGTTTTCAATGAAGAGGCTGTGCTGGAACCCCTGATTATGCGTCTTCGTGAAGCCTGCCAGCGTATCACCCCCGAATATGAACTGATATTTGTCAACGATGGAAGCAACGACAATTCTCTGGCAATTCTCAAAGAGCATTCCGTAGAAGATGACCGAATCCGTTACATTGGTTTCAGCCGCAATTTCGGGCATCAGAATGCCGTGATGGCCGGGATCATCCGGAGCCATGGAGAGGCAGTTGTCCTGATCGACGGAGACCTGCAGGACCCGCCGGAACTCATCCCTGAATTATATGCCAAATACAGGGAAGGATTTAAAGTTGTTTATGCAAAACGTATTCAACGGAAAGGGGAGTCGGTATTTAAAAAACTTAGCGCCGGGGTTTTTTACCGCATGTTGAAAAAAATCACCTCCATTGACATTCCGCTTGATACCGGAGATTTCAGACTTATATCGCGGGAAGTGGTCAATCACCTCATCGGGATGGGCGAATCGAGTAAATTTTTGCGCGGACAAATAGCCTGGCTGGGATTCAGGCAGGCCAGTGTGAGTTTTGAACGGCAGGAACGCAAGGCCGGAAAAACAAAATACACCCTCAGGAAAATGATGCGTTTTGCCATGGACGGAATCACCTCATTTTCAAATTTTCCTTTACAGATTGCTACTTTCCTTGGTTTTTTTTTCTCCGTCATTGCTTTCTGTATCATTCTTTATGCCCTTTATTCGAAATTTATTCTGGAAGAAGTGGTAACCGGCTGGACTTCCATCATGATCAGTTCCATGTTTATCGGCGGCATTCAGTTGCTTTGCATCGGTATTATCGGGGAGTACATCAGCAGGATTTCGGTGGATGTTAAGAAACGCCCCTCGTTTATAATCGAGGAAACCAATTGTGACCAGGAAATCAGCACAGGAGATAAGAAATAGCCTGGCTGATTCTGTCAGGATCGCCGTCATTGGTATTTGCCATCATAAGATCAATTATATACCTTTACAGAATAGAAAAGCTTGTTTTTTTAACTGTTCTGTATTTCTCTAATAGTTGTTAATCTGCACTTTAATAAATTTTGCTATGGTTACAATTTACCACAATCCAAAATGCCGGAAATCCAGGGCCGGTCTTGAATATGTCAGAAAGCTTGACAAGGCCTGCGAGGTCAGGGAGTATATCCGTGAAGGCATAACAGCCGGTGAAATTCGTAACCTGGTAAATATGCTTGGAGTTAGTCCATTTGAAATTGTCCGTACCCAGGAAGATTACTACAAAGAAAACCTGAAAGAGCAAGTAATTACTGAAGATCAGTGGTATGATATTCTTGCTGAATTTCCGCGATTGATCAGAAGGCCCATCGTAGTTTGCAATGGGAGAGCCACCATTGCCGACCCACCCGAAAAAGCTGAGTTGGTAATAAAATAACCGACAACGAAACAATGTTGAAAATCAAATAATATAAGAGATGAAAACCAGGATTGAACACGACACAATGGGGAACGTTGAAGTTCCTGCCGATAAATACTGGGGTGCCCAGACACAGCGCTCGCTCCAGAATTTTAAAATCGGTGATGGCACCATGCCTAAAGAGATTATCAGGGCATTTGCTATACTGAAAAAAGCAGCGGCTTACACAAACAGGGATTTGGGCGTGCTTACCACAGAAAAGGCCGAACTGATCGCAAAAGTCTGCGACGAAATTCTAGACGGAAAACTTGACGATCAGTTCCCATTGGTTGTCTGGCAAACCGGATCGGGAACCCAGTCGAATATGAATGTAAATGAGGTGATCTCTAACCGGGCCCATGTACTTGCCGGGGGCGTGCTTGGCGAAGGTAAAAGCCCAGTTCATCCCAACGACGATGTAAACAAATCACAGTCATCAAACGACACTTTCCCGACAGCAATGTCTATTGCGGCCTATAAAATGGTGGTCGATGTTACCTTGCCGGGAGCCGCAAAACTCCAGGATACGCTGGCAGCCAAAACAGAAGCCTTTAAAAATATTGTAAAGATTGGCCGCACGCACCTGATGGATGCTACACCACTGACCCTTGGACAGGAATTTTCAGGTTATGTGTCACAGATCAGCCATGGGATGAAAGCACTGGAACACACCCTTCCTCACCTGGCCGAACTGGCACTGGGAGGAACTGCGGTTGGCACCGGAATAAATACACCCAAAGGCTATTCGGAACTGGTAGCCAGGCATATTGCTGAGCTTTCAGGCTATCCTTTTGTTACAGCTGAAAACAAATTTGAATCTCTGGCTGCCCATGATGCAATGGTTGAGACCTCCGGAGCCTTGAAAACACTGGCCGTAAGCCTGATGAAGATTGCCAACGACACCCGTTTACTCGCTTCAGGCCCACGTTGCGGAATTGGTGAAATCATACTTCCGGCCAATGAGCCGGGATCTTCTATTATGCCCGGAAAAGTTAATCCTACACAGAATGAAGCCCTTTCAATGGTTTGCGCCCAGGTAATCGGTTGTGACGCAGCCATCACTGTGGGTGCCATGCAAGGTCATTTTCAGCTCAATGTGTTCAAACCTGTAATTATTTTTAACCTGCTGATGGCTGCCCGTCTGTTGGGCGATGCCTGTGTTTCATTCAACGACAATTGCGCCATTGGAATTGAAGCAAATGAACCGTTTATAAAGAGAAACCTCGAAAATTCACTGATGCTGGTTACCGCGCTCAATACCCACATTGGTTATGAGAATGCTGCTAAAATAGCCAAGAAGGCGCATGCAGAAGGGACAACACTTCGGGAAGCTGCGGTTGAACTGGGGCTTTTAACCAGTGAGCAGTTTGATGAGTGGGTGGTTCCATCAAAGATGATATAGTTGCGTGTGAAAGCGTAAGAACACAAAACCAGTTATATTCTGCATTCATACCAGCGTCTGCTTATCCGGCGCTGGTATTTCTTTGCGGCCTTTTCCAGGTTTGGGTCTTTCAGATAATTAAATGACAACCATCAATAGGTCAATTAGCTGATTTATTGATCTTGTG
>JAAXUD010000892.1 GCA_013336205.1 Lentimicrobium sp.
TTCGGAAATTGAGGTTTCGTTTCATTCAATACGTCGATTTATTGCAGACCGAATACTGATTTAGTTTGAAATTACCATATCCATCTTTATGTCATTCTCGTCGCAGGGGACTTCATTGAAAAGTTGAAAACGGAAACAGATTCCTACTTTAATTGCAGTTGTTGATCCCAGGAACCGGTCATAATAGGCTTTCCCTCTTCCCATCCGGTTGTTGTTCAGGTCGAAAGCAATTCCAGGGACTATAATAAGGTCAATGTCTGAAATGTCATGGAATATTGGGCCATCGGGTTCAGGTATTGAGTATAAGTCTCCGGGCGTCAGGTTATCGCTTCCTTCAAATATTTTGAGGTGCATAATATTTCCATCCACCGACGGAAGAACAAATCTTTTTTGCCGGCACCACCTGGTAATAAAATCATGTGTATACACCTCGCCTTTGATCGACCAGTAAGCCATGATAGTTTTAGCCTTCTTAAACTCCGGCAATTCTTCCAATTGTCTGATAATCAATGTTGATTCAGCATAATAGGCATCATCTTTGTGGTTTCTTTTCAGTATTTTAATCTGCTGCCTTAACGCCATTTTCTTTTCCTGAATCATACCCCGGGATTATTGGATTTTATACAAAATTAATATTTCGTCCTTATGATAGACTACTCATGCATAAACAGTTGCTACATAAAAAAAGGAAGCCTCATGCGAAGCCTCCCTTTTCAAAACGAAATAAATCTTTAGCTTAACCTTAACCTTAACCTTAACCTTAACCTTAACCTTAACCTTCCCGGGTTTCCAAGGAAAGTAATGATTCAATGTTTATAATAATCCTTTTTGAGGGGCTAATAAATACTGATAGTAAACGGAAGCCTTGCCTGCACGCCTTTCATTGCTGAAAATGATTTCAGTTCCATGAGATAGGGGTAGAGTGCGCCAAGTTCACTTTGAATCATGCTTTCTGAAGGTTTTCCTGAAATATCATCCATAATCTGTGTAAAGGGATCTTTCTGTTCAGGAAGCGAAGTGATGCGATAGTCGTCGACTTTGGCCATTGCTGCGGCAACCTCAATCGCTCTTTTTAATCCGCCGGTTTCATCCACAAGGTTTAACCTTTTCCCATCAATACCGCTCCAGACTCTTCCCTGGCCAATGCTGTCAACACTGGCTGAAGTCATTCCACGGCCATCTGAAACATGATTAATAAAAACCTTGTAAATATGTTCAACACTATTGGTGATTACTTTCTCTTCGTAGGGTGTCATCGCCCTGGTTACCGATGGGAAATCGGAATTTGGGTTGGTTTTCACCATGTCGAAGGTAACGCCAAGCTTGTTTGCAAAGAATTTGCTAAAATCAGGAATTACCCCGAAAACGCCGATGGAGCCGGTTAATGTGGTCGGATTTGCGATAATGGTATCTGCAGCACAGGCAATATAATAACCTCCTGATGCAGCATAATCCCCCATAGAGGCAACTACCGGTTTGGCTTCACGGGCCAGTTTGATCTCCCGCAGGATTACATCTGAAGCAAGTGCACTTCCTCCCGGAGAGTTGATTCTGAAGACAATAGCCTTTACACTCTCATCAAGTCTTGCTTTTCTGATC
>JAAXUD010000374.1 GCA_013336205.1 Lentimicrobium sp.
CTCCGGTCGTTTAATTTTCCCGGTAATAAATTTTTCTATCATCAGCGAAGCAATGGGCAGGGCAGTGGTAGAACCAAAGCCTGCATTTTCAATGATTACTGCGATGGCAATTTTAGGATTTTCTGCCGGAGCAAAAGCCATGAAAAGTGAATGGTCATCACCATGCGGATTTTCAGCTGTTCCGGTTTTGCCGCACATTGTAACACTGTCTATCTGATACCAGCGGGCTGTTCCCATGGTAGCGACCTGGCGCATGCCTTCCACTGCAATTTCAAAATGGATAGGATCAATCGTTGAGACTACTTTTTTAAACTCTCCTGACTTTTTTCCTTTTTCCCCAATGGCTTTAACTACATGAGGGACAATATAAAAACCGCGGTTTGCCATCACTGCGGCATAATTCGCCAATTGAAGGGGTGTTACCAGAATTTCGCCCTGCCCGATAGAGAGTGAGCGGACAGTCATTGCATTCCAATGGCCTCTTCCATAGATTTCATCGTACTTTTCTGCTGATGGAATATTGCCTGAGAGTTCAAATTGCAGATCCGTACCCAGTTTATGACCAAAACCAAGACTCATTACATGGTTTCGCCACGAAACATAATTTTCACGAATGCCTCCATGACCACCATTGCTGATAATAGATCTGAATACCTGCCAGTGAAATGGATTGCAGGATTGCTGAATCGCCACTTCAACATTGAGCGGAGATTGGTGGGTATGCGTGCATCTGATCGGAGAAGAAGTCTTTCCCTGGCAGGAGTACCGGGTGTCCAGATCAAGTAACCCTTCCTGAAGACCGATCAGGTCATTCACCATTTTAAATGTCGAACCTGGCGGATAGGTCCCGGCCATAGCCCGGTTGAGTAAAGGCTTAACAGGATCCTCTGAAAGTAACTTAAAGTTTTTCCCACGCACCCGGCCTACCAGCAGATTGGGGTCGTAAGCCGGACTGGAAAGGAATGCCAGAATTTCGCCTGTTGAGGGCTCGATGGCCACCACACTGCCCATTTTCCCCTGCATTAACAATTCACCATATTTCTGCAACTCGGCATCGATTGAAAGGTAGAGATCATGCCCCATGATCGCTGCCGAATCAAATTTACCTTCCTGAAAACTCCCTACTTCCCGGTTATGAACATCAACCATCTTGATCTTCATCCCTTTGATACCGCGCAGCACATCTTCATAAGACTTCTCAATACCACTTACGCCAATGTAATCGCCTGATTTATAATAGGGCTTTTTATCAATCAATCCCTGGGTAACCTCACCCACATATCCAAATAAATGGGCACCTATTGGTTCGGGATAAAATCTGATTGTACGCGGTTGAACAAAAAATCCAGGAAAACGGTACATTTTTTCCTCCAGATAGCCGTAGGTTTCCTTTGATATCTGTTTTTCAAACAGGCTGGGTTTATATTTCGAATACTTAACAGCCTTCTCCATTCGCTCGTCAAAGCCCTCCCGGGTAATTTCGAGTAAGCGGCAAAACTCAGCAGTATCAATGTCCTTAACCTGCCTGGGGAGTACCATCAGGTCGTAAACGGCTTCATTATAAACCAATAACTTCCCGTTACGGTCATATATTAGTCCGCGGGCAGGATACTGGGTAACATAACGAAGTACATTATTGTTGGCAGAGAGGGTATAACTCTTGTCTATAACCTGAATATAAAACAGCCTGACAAGGTAGATGAAACCGATCACCAGGAATATGGCTATAACTGTTTGTTTTCGTGAAGCGAGTGCTCTATCCGCCATCGGGATCCCTGTAAGTCTGTGTTGCTTTCGCAAAATTACTGATTAACAGCTTACGGATTACAGCGAATAATGAACAGTAGAGAACTAAAAATCAACAATAACAGAAATCTTCACATCTGATTGAAATACAGAAGAATAAGTTTAAATGGAGAAATATAGGGAGAAGATAATCTAACTGACCCAACAATCAGACTTCAGAAATGAATTACAGATTCCGGGATTAACCGAAAAATTTATATCCATCCCCTGACCTTATAGTAAGTGAGTGCAAAATATTCCCTGATCACGATGACTTCATATTTCAGATGGTTCCAGAACTGATAACGAAGCTGAAGATTCTTACCAATGGGCGGAGCTAGTTTATTTCCTTCCAGCGATTTGTCTTCAAATGTGAGGTCTGATTCCAGCGATGTTTCGAATGTAGGCAAGCCGTTTACCCTGGTAAAGCCACATTTACGGAAACTTAGTACTGACCGCTTTATATGCTCCGGCGACGAAACCAATGTAAGTGGGGAGGACTGGTTTAACTGCCCGAGTATCCCGGCAATTTCGAGCGCCTGGCCACGGGTATTTTTGCCCGATGTTGCAAATATAATCCTGCCTTTATCTACGCCTCTCAAAATAAGTTCATCGGCTATTCTTTGCGGATCTCCAAGGCTGTCAGCCTTATTTCCCGGCACTGCTATAATTACCTTCGCTTCCGGATATTTAAGTGCGAGCCGGGCTGTATAATAAGCCCTGATCAATCCATTCTCGCTTGGAATGCCGGCTCCGGCAAGCATAACGATCGTTTTCGGAGGATTCTCCGCTTTTATATATCCGGCGGACAGTCTGAAGTAAGCCCAGAAAGGCAGGGTAGTAAATGCCAGCACACAAAGCAAAACAAATACGCTTCCGCTAAAAAGCAGCAGTCCTCTTAAAATTCGTCCGGTTATGCTCCTTTTTTTACTCATTTACATAGAGGTATATACCTCCATCGTTCTCACCATCGTTAATGAGGCCGAAAAAATTCTCATCCATCTGGACTTTATAATTCTCAGGATTCAGGTAGCGGGCTGAAATTTTTACCTTCCCATCGGCATTCAACCGTACTTTTACATAGTTATATACATAGTCATCGCCTTTGGGATTCTGTATAAGTTTGGATTCGGATGCTACCAGAAAAGCTTCCTTGTTTTTCACACTGTTAGGCGCAAAATATTCAAAAACATCCAATGACATGCCCCCGATTGCATCCGGCACTTTTTCCTGTTTTTCATTGTCGGCTATTAATTCGCATTTAGCGTAATGAAAAACCATTTTTACCTGACCGCCGGCTTTTACCGCTGTTAACAGTTCTCCGAAGTTTAATAGTTGCCTTGGTTGGGCCATCAGGGTGGTAAAACCGGCCATCACCATTAAAAGCACTGTTACAATTATTCGTTTCATAATAACTTATCGCTTTTTAACAACTATAGGAGGTGTTTGAATGGTATTACTTTTATTGAGGTCTCTATCCTGAATATACACTTCAAACATAATGGTATCGTAAGTTGAAAGTGGATTATTCACAAAAAGGGTATCTTCTATTTCTCCATTGATCGCCTTGTTCTTACCGGCCGGAGTCAGAATAGGAATCCTTCCATTGAAAGTAGCAGTATCGTATACAATAGTAGTATCGTCTATATAAATGGGTGTTACCAGAAATATTTCTTTAAAGACGCCGTTTTGTCTTTCGAAGTATTTAACAAAAAGATTGTAATCGAAGGGTGGTAGTGTATCAAAGCTATAAAGGCCAATGTTTCCATCCCCATCCTCAAATGAAAAACGGAGAACACCGCGTTGATCTATGCCCTGTGCATCCCTGAGTAAAACAAAGTCGAGGTATCCGATGGACGGTTCAGGAGGATATTCATCATATTTCTTACAGCCGGTAAAAGAGGAAACCAACAACAATATGATGGCTATCCATTTCAATGATTTCATTTTCGAGCGCGTTTTAATTACAAAATAACGCAAAAAACGGACAAAAGGTGTGCCGAATTTAAAGGTCTGGTGTTTTTTGAAAATTGAGTCCCCTCCAAAAACTCCATTTTTGACACCAGGCCACTAAAACACTAAAACCCGCCAACTTTAATATATTGATATACAATATTTTGTGTATCCCGATAGCTATCGGGATGGTATCCTGGTTTCTTGGTGTCTAATTATATTTTTTTACTTTTCGTAGCAGACTCAATATTGATTTCCCAATTACACCTGTTTTCAGGATGTCAATGTTTAATCTCCATCGCTGAACAAATCAGTTTCATCCAGGGGT
>JAAXUD010000893.1 GCA_013336205.1 Lentimicrobium sp.
TGTAGAACGCGCAGATCTAAGGCCCGAGCGGAATGTTTTTCTTCTTTTCGATGAACTGAATGTGTTTAAGGAAGATCTATACACTTCTTTTCTTGACCATCTTAATAAGGAAACACGGGTGGATATTTTTTTTCATCATTTTAATTTCAAGGTTTATAAAGACCATATAATCAGTGCATCAGGTAAGTATAGCGATTATATACTGATGCCCGCTACATTTGACAATACTGAAGGCATTACCGCGATCCTGCCCAAAGAAAGGGTTTTTATTCTCGACAGACTTAAACCGGAACTTTCTGAGTACCCCTGCATTTATCAGGACTTCAATGCCGATGTTCTGGAAGGCTTATCAGCTGCCTTGCCAGCATTGAAGCGGTATCAGAAACTAATTATGGTACATCCGGGCGGAAAAGAACCCGACGAAAGGGTACAGGGATTCTATCAATTTTGCTCCTCCAATGGATTCAAATCTGAACTGATTCGAAATACCGACAAATGCGTGCTGAATCGGGGTGAAGTTTACCTGGTGGTTTCTGACCGGCATTTGGTTACCATCGTAAAAAAAGCTGCCGCTTCCGGCCTTCGCCTGGGTGCTGATATTGGCCTTATTTCGTTTAATGATACAGTCCTGAAAGAGATAGTAGCGGGTGGTATTACAACGATATCAACTGATTTCAGCGGTATGGGTCAGCAACTTGCATCCATGGTAATTAAGCGCAGCAGCGGTCACATCCGGAACAAATCCGGGCTGATTATTAGAAGTTCATTATAGATCCGATAAGGTCAGTTCTGTCCGCAGAAAATTCAGATTCATTTTTATTTTTAGTTGCAAATGAATGAATTAAACAATTATATTTGCACCTACCAGTACCTACCAGTTGTTAACCTAAAATAGAAAATTATGAGCATCGGAGAATTAAAGCAGAAATTTCTTGAGAAATATGGCGAAGGCCCTGTTAATGGTTATTTTGCCCCGGGTCGGGTTAACCTGATTGGAGAACATACCGATTATAATGGCGGATTTGTTTTTCCATGTGCCCTTAGCTTTGGTAATTACTGCCTGATCAGGAAAACAGACAGGAAAACTGTACGTTTCGCTTCGGTTAATATGGCGTTTGAAACTGAAGTCAGTGTTGATGATCTTAATAAATCCATAGGCAATGAATGGGTTAATTATCCTATTGGCGTTTTTGCCCAGTTTTTGAAAAAGGGACTTAAATTTGAACAGGGCGCCGATCTGTTGTTTTACGGTGATGTTCCTGCCGGAGCCGGACTTTCGTCGTCAGCCGCCTTAGAAGTCGCTACAGGCGTAGCTGTTAATGATGCCTACGGATTTAACCTTGACCGCCTCGAAATCGTTAAAATGAGCCAGAAAGCTGAGCACGAATTTGCAGGGGTAATGTGTGGTATCATGGATCAGTTTGCATCAGGAATGGCTAAAAAAGACCATGCAGTTTATCTTAACTGTGATACCCTGGAATATGAACTAGTGCCGGTTATTCTCAATGGGATAAAAATTGTAATCAGCAACACCAACAGTCCGCACAAACTGGATTCAGGAAAATATAACGAGCGCGTTGCCGAATGCCATAGTGCGG
>JAAXUD010000894.1 GCA_013336205.1 Lentimicrobium sp.
TGCAAATGCAAAATCAAACGTCCGCAAGGAAACGATGACAAGCCAAAAGGCTTTTGCAGATAAAAGGTAGAAGACCGCAAGGAAACCCACCTGGAAACGAAAAGTACAAGTACCGGGTCCTGTTCAGAAGATCACTACGCAAGTAGTGAAGACCTGCAACAAGGTAAGTTACAGCGATCCTCACGGGGGGAGCACAGACTAAGCGCCGGAACAATAACCTGAGGTTTACCGCTAGCTACGGCGAACGGATAAACGAAGGGAAACTCATCTGAAAAGATAGTTTCCCTTCTTGTTTTTATACTATTTTGTAAGTTTACCCAGGTCTGGGAATGATTATTCCAAAAGGTTCTCTTAAGTTTGTATATCGAAACTCTTTTTACTTTATGCTTCTTGATGAACTGTTGCTGAGAGCGCAATCTCGCGCTAATACAGATACTATAATAGAAATAGTGATGGCTAAACCGGAGGTTTTTGAAGAACTCTGGAAGCTTGTTTTATTAAATGAAGATCCTCTAAGCCGACGGGCAGCCTGGGCTGCTGATTATTGTGCCGAAATTAATCCGGTCTTTATTCAGGAAAAAATTGAAGAGTTATCAGCAAAGGTTCCTGATTTTAAAAGCGATGGTTTGAAAAGACATGGCCTCAGGATGTTATCGCGGTCACCACTGCCGGATGAAAACCTGGGTATACTGGCCGATGCCTGCTTCAACTGGCTACAGTCTTCATCCGAAAGTGTAGCAGTAAAAATGTACAGCATGGTTATCTTGCAGCGTGTGTCTGAATTAATTCCAGACATCAGAAGGGAATTGTATGATATTATAGAAATTCAACTGCAGGAGGCCACACCTGGCTTTATCAACATTGGAAAGAAAATAATGAAAAAACTACGATATTGAGAAGCGTTTCTTAAACCTAAAAGAAAGTCACGGGTAAAACAAACCCCGTATTCAGCTGAAATCTATTTATAACGGAATGCCTTTTTAAAATAAGCAATAAAAGGCAATGCATATCCTGTAGTAAAAAGCAGAATAATTATCCAAATTTCCCCTGATTGTTCAGAATACAGCGTATATATCAGATATGCTGACAACAGATTGAATAATAACAATGTAATGATGGCATAACTATCTACAAGGCCAACAATAAGCATTTCCTGTTTACCCCGGTTATCTGGCGTAATCTTAACCGGGTAATTAAACATGTGTTTCATTTTTTTTATCCAAAGTAACCCGAAGTAGATAAGCAGGCCAAGCAATGGCATGATCATCAGAAACTTTTGGTTCCCAAATCCGTCAGGGATCCCATTGATTGAGAAATGAACAGGTCCATATTGTTTTCCGTAAATCATGATGATTATTGACTCAAGTATCAACCCGGCCAAAAGGAGAAACCTTAGATAGGCATTGCGTTTCAATATTTTTCAGGCTTTAAACAGGTCGCTGGCAAACATACCCATACCAAAAATCAGCATCAACAGGATGGCAAGAATATAAAAGGAAATGAATACGATAGTAATAATTCCTATAGTCCTGAAATGAAGTGAAAGATTCTTAAATGCAGCACCCATTAATTGGTTGCTTGATTCAGCGATTG
>JAAXUD010000895.1 GCA_013336205.1 Lentimicrobium sp.
CTGACATCCAAGCCGCCAGTTGTCCATTTGTTGTTTACGGGTAAAGAAACCGGTTTCAGTTGGAAGTATTGATCCTCCTCCTTCAAGTACCTGGCATTTGCACATCCCGCAGGTGCCGCCTCCGCCACAGGCAGAAGGAAGAAATAATTTTTCATTTGACAGGGTGGAAAGTAGCGAGGAACCGCCATTAACGGTAATATCTTTCTCTCCGTTGATGTTAATGGAAACCGGCCCTGAAGGTGCAAGTTTGGCTTTTGCAACTAAAAGCATAACAATAAGCGCAATGGTAACAAGAAGGAAGATAATGGTTCCTGCAACCAGCGGTCCTGTTAGCGTACCCAGAAATAATAATGAAAGTGTTATCATATCAGCGCTTATTCTTTAAATTTTAATTCCCATGAAACTCATGAATGCAATGGCCATTAATCCGGTAATGATAAAGGAGATGCCTAGCCCACGCAATGGTTTGGGAATATGTGAATAGGTTATTTTTTCACGGATTGCGGCTAAAGAAGCGATGGCCAAAAACCAGCCAATACCAGAGCCGCCCGCGTATACTGTAACTTCTGCTATGCTGTGATAATCTCTTTCCTGCACAAACAAAGCAACACCAAGGATAGCACAATTTACTGCAATCAGAGGAAGGAAAATACCCAATGCATTGTAAAGCGAAGGCGAGAATTTCTCAACAACCATTTCTACCAGTTGAACAATGGCTGCGATAACAGCAATGAAAATCATGAAACTGAGGTAACTCAGATCCAGATCGGCCAGGTCGGCGCTGAGCCATGCAAGTGCACCTGGTTTAAGCAGGTACGTATCCACAAGCCAGTTTACAGGTGCTGTAACCAAAAGTACAAAAGTTACAGCAATACCCAGCCCTACTGATGTTTTAACTGTTTTGGAAACTGCAAGGTAAGAACACATCCCCAGAAAATATGCAAAAATCATATTGTCGATGAAGATGCTTCGTACAAACAGGTTAAATAGGTTTTCCATAATGCAATATTTTCAAAGGTCCTTTACTTAATCAATGTTTGATCTATTTTTCCTGTAATTCAGGCGTTCGGCTGCGTTGTACCCAGATAATTATTCCAATAGTGATAAGTGCCATTGGCGGTAATATCATTAAACCATTATCAACGTAACCGTTTTCGTAAAATGCTTTTGGGATTATGTGAAACCCATATATCTTCCCACTGCCGAGGAATTCTCTGAAAAAAGCTACAATTACCAGGATGAGTCCATATCCCAAACCATTACCGATGCCATCAACAAACGATGGCCAGGGTTTATTGCCCATGGCGAATGCTTCCAAACGGCCCATAAGTATACAGTTGGTGATGATAAGTCCCACGAATACTGAAAGTTTCTTGCTAACATCGTAAACATATGCTTTAAGAACCTGGTCAACTATAATAACCAGTGCAGCCACGACTACAAGTTGTACAATAATCCGGATTCGCGAAGGAATAGTGTTCCGCAGAGAAGAAATGATCAGGTTTGAGAAAGCTGTAACTATTGTAACCGATAAAGCCATAACTATGGCTGGTTTCATTTGAACCGTAACTGCCAGGGCTGAGCAAAT
>JAAXUD010000375.1 GCA_013336205.1 Lentimicrobium sp.
GAAATTGTTGAAAAGCAGCTGAAAGGTCCCGATGGCGCCCGTCTGATGAATCGTCCGCTCAAATACAGGGGTGGAATTCAAACAATTTTTCAGCGGGCGGAGAGCAGCACCTTTTTTGGGCGTGAAATCGGACTGATGTATGTGCACGAACATATCCGTTACGCAGAATGTCAGGCCATTACCGGCAGGGCGGATGCATTTGTTAAGGCACTGCGGCAGGCAAATCCGGTAGCCTACAGGGAAATTGTGCGCTGTGGTGATATCCGTCAGGCCAACTGCTATTACAGCAGCTCCGATGTTGCCTTTAAAAGCCGTTACGATGCGGATGATCGGTACGATGAGATCAACACTGGTGAAATCACCCTCAGGGGCGGTTGGCGGGTTTATTCCAGCGGTCCGGGTATCTACATTACCCTGATTATTACACGCTTGCTGGGCTTAAGAATCGAATCCGGAAATGTAATTATCGATCCCGTTATTCCTGAATCAATGAATGGCTTGTGCGCAGCTCTTGATTTTATGGGTCGTACTGTTACTTTCAGCTATCTGGTTAAGAAAGACTGTTACAGTCCCAAACAAATAACAGTGAACGACAAACCGATTAGTTTTTCTTATGAAAGTAACAAATACAGGCAGGGTGGCGCGGTGATTGCGGCTGATTTATTCCTGGGATTGCTGAATAAGAATGAAAACCTGGTTGAGATTACACTTTAGGGAATTATTTTCGAAAAGGGTTTTATAAACGAATTGAGGGGAAACAACCTGTTTCCCCTCGTTCAGTTTTCGATTTTACGAATCAATCCCTTTATTTTAACCAGTTTACCTGAGCCGATTTAACATCCCTTGAGTTACCTCCGGCCATGATCACAAAATCTCCGGCTTCCCAGTCGTATTTGAGGTCGTAATTGTAAAATTTCAGGTCTTCGGGTGTGATGTCGAAAGTTACAGTTTTGGTTTCACCGGCTTTGATAAATACCTTTTGAAAACCTTTCAGTTCTTTGACAGGCCGTGTCATACTGCCCACCAGGTCGCGGATGTACAGCTGAACCACTTCAGCACCATCGTATTTACCTGAGTTGGTAATATCGATGCTGGCTTTCAGGGTCTGGTTTCCGGTAAGCTTATTCTGATCCAGCTTCAGGTCACTGAAAGTGAAACTGGTGTAACTCAGCCCATATCCAAACGGATACAGCGGATCGTTGGTAACATCCAGGTAATTGGAAAGGAATTTCGCAAACCATTCATCTTCGCCGAGCGGCCTTCCGGTATTTTTGTGGTTATAATAGAGGGGAATCTGGCCAACGTTTTGCGGGAAGGTAACCGGCAGTTTCCCGGAAGGGTTAACTGTTCCGAAAACCACATCGGCAATAGCCTGACCTGCGGTGGAACCACCAAACCATACATTCAGGATTGCCGGAATGTTTTCATTTTCCCAGTTAAGAATCAAGGGCCTTCCGGTGAAAAGTACCAGTACAACCGGTTTTCCTGTTTGCAGCAATGCCTCCAGGAGTACCCGCTGACTTCCGGGAAGTGAAATATCGGAACGGCTGGAACTTTCGCCGCTCATTTCCGCAGATTCGCCCATTACGGCAACTACCACGTCACATTTTGAAGCGACTGCAACTGCCTCTTCCCTTAATTGGGCTGGAGTCCGATCAGGATCGATGCCGGGTTCTCCCCAAGAGCCAGTCCATTCATCCAGTTTAGGGTCATCCACGATATTGCTTCCTTTGGCATAAAAAATTTCAGCCTTTTTCCCAACCGCCTCTTTAAAGCCTTCAAGCACAGTAACAGATTGATCGTGCTTCACGGCCACGCTCCACATGCCAGCCATATTTTTCCGATTGTCAGCCAAAGGGCCGATCAGGGCGATTTTACCTTTCTTTTGGATTGGCAGTGTTTCCTTTTCGTTCTTCAATAAGACGAATGTCTGGGTTGCAATTTCTCTGGCAGCCTGAAAGTTTTCAGGAGTTGCGATTTCTGTTTTTGCGCGATTGACATCACAATAGCGGTAAGGATCATCGAAAAGCCCGAGTTTGTATTTGGCTTCCAGTATTCTGCGGCAGGCCTGATCAATCGTAGCCTGGCTGATTTTACCTTCGTCAAACGACTTTTTCAGGGTGGAGAGAAAACCTTCTCCCACCATATCCAGGTCAACTCCGGCATTCAGGGCAAGCGCCGAAACTGTCTGCAAATCACCCAGACCATGTTCCATCAATTCATTAATGCCGGTGAAATCGGTTAATACAAATCCATTGAAGCCCCATTCCCCCCGCAGAAGATCGGTCAATAGCCATTTGTTGGCCGTGGCGGGGATGCCGTTTATTTCGTTGAATGAACTCATAACGCTTCCTGCGCCGGCATCGATGGCTGCTTTGTAAGGAGGGAGATATTCATTGTACATGCGTTGGAAGCTCATATCGACGGTGTTGTAGTCACGACCTCCTTCGGCTGCTCCGTACAAGGCAAAATGTTTTACACACGACATCATGGTGTTGTTTTTTGATAGATCCTTGCCCTGATAGCCATGAACAAAGGCTTTTGCTACCTCTGATCCCAGATAAGCGTCTTCACCGGCTCCTTCTGCAATACGCCCCCACCGGGGGTCGCGCGCTATGTCGACCATGGGGGAAAAAGTCCAGCAAATCCCATCGGCAGTGGCTTCCTGGGCGGCGATGCGGGCACTTTTTTCAATCAGGGTTCGATCCCAGGAGGCTGCCAGTCCGAGCGGAATCGGGAAAGTAGTCTGATAACCATGAATAACATCCATACCGAACATCAACGGGATCTTTAGCCGGGTTTCTTCCACAGCAACTCTTTGAACATCCCGGATTTTTTCAACCGATTTAAGGTTCAGCAGTCCGCCGACCTGGCCTTCCTTTATTCTTAATCCTATATTTGAATTGGATGTCTGACCGGTTACAATATCACCTGATCCCGGAAGGTTCAACTGCCCGATTTTTTCCTCAAGGGTCATTTTATCCATCAATTCATTGATGAAGTTTTTCATTTTTATTTCATCGGGCATTGGCTGGCCTTGCAAAGTAATCGCAAAAGCCAGCAAAAGGGCAGGGAAGAGGAAGCTGTATTTTTTCATAGATAAATATTACTCTGATTTGATTATTGTCGTTCTTTCTGAAATTCCGTTTTCGTTGAATGCTTCAATGGAAAAATAATAAGACATTTCTTTATCCATGGTCTTGAGCCAGTATTCATTCTGCCCCAAAACCATAATGCAATTGTAAAGTTTGTCCGGCTCAGTGCCCAGGTATAGGTTGTACCCGGTGGCGTTTTCAACCGGCGCCCATTTCAGCCAGGCATTGCGTTTGTCTTTTTCGGTCCTGAGGATAATCAGTTCATTCACTTTTTCAGGTTTGTTGCCATGGCCTTTTCCGAAAACCCTCAGCCCGCTGATGGCAAATTTACCGGTCGGCATATGAATGTTTTCAAGTTTGATAAACCGGGTTTCCACCGGTACCGGCAGCTCAACATAATCGTGTGGCACATCGGTTGTATTCTTTCCTTTGTCAACCAGCAGTTTCCATTTCTTCCCATCGCTTGAATGCCAGATTCTGTATTGATGAAAAACACCTGCACTTTTTCCAAGAAACTCAACATCCTGATCTGCATAGTTGATCTGTATGGCATTTACTGTCGCGATTTCACCTAGGTCAGTGGTAATCCATTCCCCCTCATTACCGCTGGATGCACACCACCAGGTTTTAATCTCTTCATCCACCGCATTGTTTGCATAATAACTGCCATAAGTAGAGGAAACGGTTACAGGTTTGTTGTAATTGAGCAACATCCAGCCCGTAAAACGGCTCTTCAGATGATCGGCTTCACCATCGGGCAGGTAATGCGGATAATCGCCGAATTCAGTGTTACAGTAAAGCACATCGTCCTTGTCAAAGCCGGCAGGCCATAAGCCCAGGCGGCGTTCAAAATTGTTTTTAACCGAAATCGCGATGGTGCTGATGTGCCAGTAATTACCCCAGTTGTCGGCAAAGGTGGCTCCATGTCCTGCTCCCCGTG
>JAAXUD010000043.1 GCA_013336205.1 Lentimicrobium sp.
CCCCTTTATTCACATGAAAGGTCATGGCAATGTAGTCTTCGACGAGCAGGAAGCCATGAACCTTCGCAATTATATGATTGCCGGCGGGTTTCTGCACATTGACGACAATTACGGACTTGATCCATACATCAGACCGATGATGAAAAAGGTATTTCCAGAGCTTGAATTTATTGAGTTGCCCTTTGCGCATCCTGTTTATCATCAACCGTATAACTTTCCCAACGGCTTGCCCAAAATACATGAGCACGACAATAAACTACCCCAGGGTTTCGGTCTGATCTGGGAAGGCCGGCTGGTTTGTTTCTATACCTATGAATGCGACCTGGGTGACGGCTGGGAAGATCAGGCTGTTCACAACGACCCGGAAGAGAACCGACAGAAAGCACTCAGGATGGGGGCCAATCTGATTCAGTATGTGTTTGTTAAGTGACGTTTTTGGGTAAGACAAGCCTGAGTACAAGGAGAAAAAGAGAATGGATGAATGGGAGAAATTCAAAATTTCCAATGTCCAATGAATGACGGGAGGTATGAGGTGGCTGTTTGATATGCGTTTATCAGGTTGTTAGAATTAGAACAAACCGGCAGCAGATTGTTCGAGGCCACCGGGGGCTGTAGATTGGAGAATTTCTAATGTCTGGGTGCCCGATACATTGAACAACTTAATAAAAGATTTAAAAGATGAAAAGGCTGATCCTGATCCCATTGTTTTTTCTGTTTGTATTTTATAGTACTGCACAGGTTCCATTCCATCGGGGGATAAACCTCACCAGTTGGTTTCAGGAGTCAGAAGCTGGAAACATTCAATTCCAGAAGTTTACCTATAAGGATTTTGAAGAAATAAAAAGTCTGGGTTGTGACATAATCCGTTTGCCGCTCAACCTGCATGATATGACCTCAGGAGCCCCGGATTATATTATAGACCCCATATTGTTTTCACTGCTCGATTCTGCGGTTACCTGGGCAGAAATATTGCAGCTCCATCTTCTCATCGATAACCATTCATTCGATCCATCGGTGAGTACCAGCCCCGATGTCGGACAGATTCTCACCCGTGTATGGCCACAGATTGCCGGCAGATACAAAAACAGGTCGGATTATATCTTATACGAAATCCTGAATGAACCACATGGAATTTCAAACCAGTTATGGGGCGCCATTCAGCAACAAACAATCGATGCCATACGCTCAGTCGACACCAAACATACCATTATCGTCGGCCCATCGGGATATAACAGCTACAACGATTTAGCACAGATGCCGGTTTATGCCGATAAAAACCTTATCTATACTTTCCATTTTTACGACCCTTTTCTTTTCACCCATCAGGGAGCCAGCTGGAGCACACCATCTATGGAATCACTGGCAAATGTTCCCTTTCCATACAACGCTGATTCAATGCCAGCCTGCCCGCCCAATCTGATAGGCTCCTGGATCGAAGATGCCTTTAATAATTACAACATCCAGGGTAATCAAGAGTATGTAAAATCCCTGATCGACATCGCTGTGCAGTTCAGGGATTTAAACAATCTGAAAATTTTCTGCGGCGAATTCGGCGTTTATATACCCAACAGCGAAAATGAAGACCGGGTTTTCTGGTACCAGTTTGTAACGGATTATCTTGAAGAAAAAGAAATTCCCTGGACAATATGGGATTACAAGGGTGGTTTTGGCCTTTTTGAGAAAGAGTCTTTCGAACTCTTTGAATCTGACCTGAATGTGCCTTTGATCGAAGCCCTTGGATTGAATGTACCAGAACAGCAACCTTTTACGATTGTGCCAGATACAGTGGGGTTTACGATTTATGACGACTACCTTGGTACAAGGATCAACGAAGCCAGTTATACCGAATCGGAAATCGATTATTATTCTTCCTTATTCCCGAACAACGGAAACTACTGCCTTTACTGGAGCGGCGGGCCCCAATACAGTCTGATCGCCCATGATTTTGTGCCCGAAAGGGATCTGTCACAACTTGTTGAAACAGGTTTTGCACTGGATTTGATGGTTCGGGGTAACGTTGAAGGAATCAGGTTTGATATCAGGTTTCTTGATACAAAAACAGAAGACCCTTCTGACCATCCCTGGAGAATCAGAACTACGCTGAACGATAATTATCCCGGTTGGGATAAACGCTGGCACCACCTGCATATCCCCTTAAGTGAATTTACGGAGCAAGGTTCATGGGATAATCAAACCTGGTATGAACCGGAAGGGAAATTCGACTGGACAGCCATCGACAGGATGGAAATCGTTGCGGAATACGGTTCTTTCGACACTAAAGAGGTATGGTTTGACAACATCCGGGTAACCGATCTGGATACAGCCACCGTGATCGAAACCGGCACCCTGGGTATCGATCAGTCGCCAATATCCCTGACGGAAATAAACCTTTCAGCCAGGCCAAATCCTATGGTTAGTTACACAACCCTCTGCTTTAATTTGTCAGACTTCAGCAATGTTTCACTTACGGTCTATTCGGCCACAGGAATCAGGATCAGGCAGTTAGTTAATTCAGCCTTATCCCAGGGAAGCCAAAGCCTGATTTGGGATGGGAATGATTCTTCCGGAAACAGCGTACCACCGGGAATCTATCTTTGCCGGCTGAACACCGGAGAAAGCCTGGGTTACTGCAGGATTGTAAAACTTGCCGGAGGCAGGTAAGACCGGATGCGTTCCGGATTTTAAAGAATTCCAGAACAGGTGTATTGTTATGCAGTAGCGCTGGCCGATTGTTTTATTTTTATATCTGTGAACATGTTCCGGATAATAATGAGAATGTTCATTCCTGCCATAACAAGCCTTGAATATTACTTTGGAATGCTGTCAGAAACGGCTCAATCTTTCCAATACTTGTTTTCCAGATATTTAAAAACCTGGAAACAATCCGCATAAAAGTTAAATGTGCGCAGACTTTTATACCGACCTGTCGATATGCTCCAGCACCAAGTACCGGTTGACCTCTGCAATTTTATCGGGGCTCCCGAAAAGATAAAGCATATCATCGGTTTCAATAATCATTTGGGGTGATATTGTGGTTAAATAACGATTTTGCCTGCGGATTGCCAATACCGTAACATTGAACTTATCTTTAAGCCCGCTTTCTACAATGGTTTTTCCAACAATCCGGTTTACACCCCGCTGAACCGGCAAAGTTGCAATAACCATATCAGGAATATTCAATTGCAGATGCGGTGGAACCTGGTCATCGTTTCCGGAATCGTAAAGTAATTCATAGTTGTAAGCCCTGATATGGCTGACAAAAGACTGAATTTTATCCTGGGGAATAAGATACCGGCTGAGTACCCGGGTAAATATCTGGATTGAAGTCTCAAATTCTTCCGGAATCACCTCATCGGCGCCTAATTTCAATATTTCATCAATTTCGCTGATGTGCCTGGTTCTGACTATGATGTGTGCGGTCTCTGTGATCAGGCGTAACACAGAGATTATTTTTTTCGTAGCCACGGGATCAGAAATAGCAATTACAATAACCCGCGCATCCTGGGCATGAATATGTTGTAAAATCATCTCATCAGCGGCATCACCATAAACGATCGGGCAACCTTCAGCCCTGGCTTTTCCGAAAATATCCGGATCCAACTCAATAATTACATAGGGAATATTGGCTTTCTTTGCCGTGCGCGCCACATTGTGACCACTTGTACCAAAGCCGATGATTACCAGATGATCCCGCAGTTTGTGTGACTCCTCCACTTTCAGGTGCTTTTCCCGGTTGTGAAAATTAATCAGGCGTTTCCTCACTTTGTGTGGGAGCCCTGCCCTGATCAGCCAGTCAGCAATACGCTCGGAGTAACCTGCTAAAAAAGGGGTCAATCCCATAGTTAAAATTGATATAGCCAGAAAATTCTGATAAACTTCCTGTGTAAGCACGCTGTTGCGGATGCCAATAGTTGAAAGCAAAAAGGAAAACTCCCCGACCTGAAACAAGGTAAAAGCAGAAATAAAAGCAGTGCGGAGCGGGAAACGCATTATCAGCACAGTCAGCATTATCACCAATGCCTTTAGCAAAATAACACCTATCGTAAACAATATCAGCACCAGGAAATTATTGATAAAGTAATTTAAGTCCAATAACATTCCGATGGATACAAAAAAGAAACTGATAAAGATTTCACGGAATGGAAGAATACTTGCCGTAGCCTGATGACTATAATCCGATTCTGAAATTATCAGTCCGGCGAAGAAAGCGCCCAGGGCCAGCGAAAGTCCGACTGAGGATGTTAGCCAGGCGGTTGCAAAGCAAATAACCACCAGGGTCAGAATGAACAACTCGCGGCTTTTGGCTTTTACCACTTTTAATAAGAGCGAGGGAACAACATACCGGGCCAGAAGAAACAGTAAGCCTATTACTCCTGCAAACTTACCCAACAATACCAGCACAGTAATCCACACATTGCCGCCATTACCGGCCAGCAAAGGTGTAATGAGTATCATGGGAACAACAATTACATCCTGAAATATCAGAATAGCCAGCGCAATGCGGCCTTGCGGCGTTGCCATCTGGCCTTTTTCCTGAAGCATTTTCAAAACAATAGCCGTACTACTCAGGGCAATCAGAAATCCCATAAATATCGCCTGAGGAGGAGTCAGACCCATCAGGTTGGCGATTACAAAAGTAAGTGCAATGGTTCCGCCAACCTGCAGGAAACCGCCCAGGAGAACTGTCTTTTTTACTTTGACAAGGGCTTTAATAGAAAACTCTATACCAATAATAAACAGCAGGAAAATGACACCGATTTCAGAAAGTATTTCAACTTCATGTGAAGCGCTGATCAGGCTGAGTCCATTGGGGCCGGCAATCATGCCTGTAATCAGGAATCCAAGAATAGATGGCATCTTAAACCGCTGAAAAATCAGTATGATCAATACCGATAATCCCAGAATAATTACGACTTCCTGTAAGAGCGGTAGTTCCATAGTTGAGTTTTACAATGCAGACTACAGGACACAATGTTGTAAACCCGAAACCTTTTCTCAAAAATAGCAAAAATATGACTGATTGTATAGGAAATTAATCAATCAGGAGAAAATATACGGTTTGCATAAGACCAGTAACTGCATAAAATCAAAGGCCACATTTCGGAAGTAAATGTAGATCTGTAGATTAAATATAAATCCTGACTGTAATTAATGAATAGCAGAAAAATAAATGCGTAATAAAACAACATAAAAAAACCCCGCCGATTGGCGGGGTATAAGATTAAAAGCTAATAACCTTATTTAGTTAGGCTAATTTAACCTTTACGGCGTTTAAGCCTTTCTTTCCTTCCTGAAGTTCAAATGTTACTGTATCGCCCTCGTTAACGCGGTCGATAAGGCCGGTAGCGTGAACAAAGTACTCTTTTCCGGACTCTTCGTCAAGAATAAATCCGTAACCTTTTGATTCATTGAAGAATTTTACTTTTCCTGTTTTCATGATAACTTAAAAAATTAAAAAATAATCGCAAATTTAAAGAAATATCAATTCGATTCACAAAAACTTATAAAAATTCTTAAAAAAATCTCTTTTTTTTATTTTAAGAGACCTGATATTAGGGCAAAAGCCATGGTTTCAGGTTCAGGAAAGTTAAAAAAGAGCACAAATTAAGCAGTCTTTATAATAAATTTAAACCTTGATCGATCAATGTTTTATTAAGTTAAATTTAATTCAACCCCGACAGTTGATCCTTTAAAAGTTGGATGGTCATTTCAGCATCCGCTTTCTTTTGGCGCTCAATATCAACAACTTCAGGCTTTGCATTGCTGACAAATCGTTCGTTACCCAGTTTTTTCAGTACTGAATCTAGAAATCCCTGAGTATAAGCCAATTCCTTTTCAAGCTTTTCTTTTTCGGCCTCCAAATCAACGCCTTCGCCAAGGGGAATATAATACTCATTCGATTTTATCATAAAACCTGCAGCTGCGGCCGGTTTTTCGTTCACATATTCAATTGCGCTGATATTACCAAGCTTGGCAATCACAGAATCGAATCCGGTGCCGGTATCGCTGCCTGAACTCTTAACCTTCATTTCAACCTGATCCTTAAATGCAATATTCTTATCCTTCCGAACATTCCGGACACCGATTACAACTTCAGCGGCAACCTGGAAATCAGCCAGCATATCAGCATCAACACTTCCGGCTAATGGTAGCTGAGAAATCATCAGGCTTTCGTCATCGGTACGTTCAATAAGCAAATGCCAGATCTCTTCGGTAATAAAAGGCATAAAAGGATGCAAAACCTGCATCAGTTTTTCAAAATATCCCACAGTTGCCTTGAGTGTAATTGAATCAACAGGCTGCTGATAGGCCGGTTTTACCATTTCGAGGTACCAGGAACAGAAATCGTCCCAAACCAGTTTGTAAGCAGCCATCAGGGCTTCTGAAAGGCGATACTTTTCAAAATTATCTTCAATTTGCAATAAGGCTTCATTCAACCTTGCATCAAACCATCTTACAGAGGTTGCAGCATAGGCAGGCTGTGCAAGAGAAGTGTCTTCCGGCCATCCTTTTACCAGTCGTAAGGCATTCCATACTTTATTTGAGAAATTACGTCCCTGCTCACACAAACTTTCGTCGAATGGCAAATCGTTACCGGCAGGTGAAGTCAGCAACATACCAACCCGAACGCCATCAGCACCGAACTTATTGATCAAATCAATCGGATCGGGCGAATTACCCAGTGATTTAGACATTTTGCGGCCAAGTTTGTCGCGAACTATCCCTGTGAGGTAAACATTTTTAAAAGGAATATCGTTTCTGTATTCCAGGCCGGCCATTACCATTCGGGCAACCCAGAAGAACAGGATTTCCGGTGCAGTAATCAGGTCGTTGGTCGGATAATAATATTTAATATCTTCATTATCAGGGTTTCTTATACCATCAAATACCGAAATCGGCCACAACCAGGAAGAAAACCAGGTATCCAGCACATCTTCATCCTGAGTAAGATCAGCTAAACCGAGTGATTCATTTCCTGCGAGCTGGCGGGCTTTTACAAGGGCCAGTTCTGCTGATTTGGCTACCACAATCTCACCTCCGGGCAGATAATAAGCCGGAATACGCTGTCCCCACCACAACTGACGGCTTATGCACCAGTCGCGCACATTCTCCATCCAGTGGCGGTAAGTATTCTTAAACTTATCAGGATGAAAGTGAATGGTATCGTTCATCACAACATCCAGGGCCGGTTTGGCCATATCGGTCATCTTCATAAACCACTGCAACGAAAGCTTCGGTTCAATTACTTCGTCAGTGCGTTCCGAAAAGCCTACGTTATTGATATAATCATCAATTTTCTGAATATGCCCGTGGTTGAGCAACTCCTGTACAATACGCTCACGCACAACAAAGCGGTCTTCACCGATATATAGCTGTGCTTTTGAACTCAGCGTTCCGTTGTCATTGAAAATATCGATGGTTTCCAGTTTATGCTTAATGCCTATGTGATAGTCGTTGATATCATGGGCTGGAGTAATTTTCAAACACCCGGTGCCGAATTCACGATCTACATATTCATCTTCAATCAGCGGAATTGAACGTTTGATAAGCGGCACCAGCACTCGTTTTCCACGAAGATGGGCAAAACGATCGTCCTCGGGGTGAAAACAAACTGCCGTATCACCCAGAATTGTTTCAGGACGGGTAGTGGCAACAGTAACCCATTCATCGGCCGAACCTTCTACCTTATACCGGATATAATATAACTTTGACTTTACTTCCTTATAAATCACCTCCTCATCAGACAGGGCTGTGAGTGCCCGGGGATCCCAGTTAACCATGCGCACGCCACGATAAATCAGGCCTTTGTTATATAGGTCAATAAATACATCGATTACTGACTCATACATGCTTTCATCCATGGTAAACCTGGTGCGGTCCCAATCGCAGGAAGCACCCAGCTTTTTCAGTTGCTCAAGAATTATCCCTCCATGCTTCTCCTTCCATTCCCAGGCATGTTCAAGAAACTGTTCACGGGTAAGGCTTGATTTTTCAATGCCCTGCTCCTTCAGTTTCGCTACAACTTTAGCTTCTGTTGCTATTGAAGCGTGGTCGGTACCAGGCAACCAGCAGGCATTTTTTCCCTGCATACGGGCACGACGAACCAATACATCCTGTATGGTATTGTTTAGCATATGCCCCATGTGCAGCACACCGGTAACATTGGGCGGCGGAATTACAATGGTATAGGGCTCCCGTTCGTCAGGAACCGATTTAAAGTACTTTTTACTGAGCCAGAATTGGTACCATTTGTCTTCAATACCCGTTGGGTCGTATTTGGCAGGAATTTCCATGAGAAAAAAATCTGTATTTTTAGAAGGTGCAAAAGTAGTAAAAATCGACCAATCAAAAGTTACCTATTCTGGTATAGGGATCACTCTTTTCTGGCTGTTTCAAATTTTCATCACTCTGTTAAAACTGTTTACCTTTGCATTACAGAAAGATGAAACCCACAAGTTTCTCAGACGAATGCGTGTTCGTGTTTTATTCTCAGCGAGGTGGGCTCTCCTGCCCTGTATTGACGGGCGATCTGATTTATAATAAACCAAATTATATACTGATGAAAGTGTCGGGGTTTACCTTTATCCGCAATGCCATTAAATATGATTATCCGGTTGTGGAAGCCATAACTTCTATCCTGCCCCTGTGTGATGAGTTTGTAGTTGCAGTAGGCAATTCGGAAGACGGCACCCGTGGTTTAATTGAAGGGATAGGTTCTCCAAAGATCAGAATAATCGATACCTTATGGGACGATAGCCTGCGCGAAGGCGGACGGGTGTTGGCGGTTGAAACCGACAAAGCCTTTGATGCCCTAAGTACTGACACCAACTGGGCTTTTTACATACAGGGAGATGAAGTTTTACACGAACAATACATTGAGCTATTAAAAAAAGCGATGGCCCTGTATAAGGATCAGCCTGAGGTTGAAGGTCTTTTGTTTAATTATCAGCACTTTTATGGATCCTACGATTATGTTGGCGACAGCCGCCGTTGGTATCGCAAAGAGGTTAGAATCATCCGCAATGATAAAAAAATCAGGTCATACCGTGATGCTCAGGGTTTCCGGAAAAACGACAGACCTCTTAATGTTAAACCGGTAGACGCAACAATGTATCATTACGGATGGGTTAAACCACCGGAAGCACAGCAGGCCAAACAGGAAAACTTCAACAAACTCTGGCACAACGATGAGTGGGTAGATAAAAACGTACCAAAAACTGATGGGTTCGATTATACCAAGATCGACTCACTCGCTCATTTTTCAGGAAGCCATCCCAAAGTAATTCAGCCCAGGATCAGCCGGCAGAACTGGCAATTCAACTTTGATCCTACAAAAAAACGGCTACCCTTCAAATCAAGGTTACTTCATACAATTGAATCACTTACAGGCTGGAGAGCCGGAGAATACAGGAATTATAAAGTAATTTGAGGCTCTGTTTTCTGATTTCATTTGGTATGTGAGGTTGGAAGTAAGAGGTCAGAGGTCGGAAGTCGGAAGTCAGAAGTCAGAAGTAAGGAAAGGTGAGATCCGTCCCTCGCCCCGTTTTTGCGTCCCTCGTCCCTTTTAAGAATTCGGAAGTCAGAAGTCAGAAGTCAGAAGTCAGAGGCCGGAGGCCGGAAGTCGGATGTAAGAAGTCGAAAATTGGAAATTGGAATTGGAAATTGGAAATTAGACAATTAGACATTAGATATTAGAAATTTCCCTTCCCCCCGGGTCCACTTTCAAACTTTTCCATCATCCAAATCCCCCATTATTCCCGATTATTTATATTTTTGCAAAATAAATCAACAACTCGTATGGACTTGAAAGAAATTATGGCCATTGCCGGAAAACCGGGACTCTACAAAATGGTTGCCCAGGCTAAGAATGGAATTATTATCGAATCGATCATTGACCACAAGCGAATTCAGGCTTTTACGCATGATAAAATCAGTTCACTTGAAGAGATCAGTATTTTTACTGAAACCGAAGATAAGCCATTGAAAGATGTATTGAAAGGCTTTTTTGAGAAACTGGAAGGCAAACAGACCCCGGATTTTAAAAATGACAACAATAAGTTGAAAGCATTTTTTGAAGAAATGCTGCCCGATTACGATAAAGAAAGAGTTTACGTATCACATATGCAGAAAATTGTGAGTTGGTATAATCTTCTTGTCCAGTATGAGCTGATTGATTTCAGTGAGAAGGAAGAAACCACGGAACCGGCAGTGACCGAAGAAGCCAAACCCGAATAAATAAAAAGTCCGCCTTGATTGCGGACTTTTTTTATACTTTTACTTTTCAGAAAAAGAACAATGAAAAAATACATTCTGGATTTCAGCATAATTTCAAATCAGGTGCTGAATCACAACCATAACCTGCTTGAGCTTGGATGCGCGGAAAAACTTCCGCCCATTATTCCCGGCCAGTTTGCAGAAGCAAGGGTTGATGGATCACACACCACATACCTGCGGAGACCTTTTTCAATACACCGGGTTGATTATAGCCGCAATACCATCCACCTGCTTATTAAATCCGTAGGTGATGGAACACGTTCACTTGCCGGTTTGGTAACGGGTTCAACAATCAATATTATGCTTCCGCTCGGCAACGGATTTCCGGTTGAAGAAAATTCAAAGGTTCTTCTGGTAGGTGGCGGATGCGGGGTAGCACCCTTGTGGTTTTTGGCTGATGAATTAAAGCGCAGAGGCAGCATGGTTACCATGCTGATTGGAGGGCGCAGCGCTGTTGATGTGCTGATGGCCGATGACTACCGTAAATTTGGCGATTTACTTATCTCTACCGAAGATGGTAGCCTGGGTGAAACGGGGATGGTTACTAATCATTCCGTTTTTCGTCAGGAGAAGTTGCCCTACAATGCAATCTACTGTTGCGGACCCGATGGCATGATGAAAGCTGTTTCACATATAGCTGAAAAACAAGGGATTCAATGCTATGTGTCGCTTGAAAACACCATGGCCTGCGGAATCGGAGCCTGCCTGTGCTGCGTGGTTGATACAAAACAGGGACATCGTTGTGTTTGCACCGATGGTCCGGTTTTTAACTCAAATGAACTAAAAGGCTGGAGTGCAGAGACTGAAGTTGGCTGTTCGATTGAGAATTAGAATGGAAGGACGGGAATTAGCAAATTAGCTGATTAGCTGTTTAGCAAATGGAATACTGGAACGATGGAATATTGGAATA
>JAAXUD010000376.1 GCA_013336205.1 Lentimicrobium sp.
TGAATCAGATTGATGACTGAGCACAAATTTATAGTTGCTTCCCTTTTCTGCTTTAGCTTGCCTGCTCCCGATGCTGGCTGATGCGAACGGGCAACTTAAATTTCCAGCCAGTTTCTTATCATTTTCTGCCCCTGGGGTGTCATAATGGATTCAGGGTGGAACTGTACACCGCAGATGTCGTATTCCCTGTGCCTTACGGCCATAATGATTCCCCTGCTATCGGTGGCGGTAACGCGCAGGCAGTCAGGAAATGAGGCCGGATCGGCAGCCCAGCTGTGGTAGAGGCCGGCTTCAAAACCGTCTTCAAGCCCTGCAAAAATCGGATCAGCCGGCATTTGTAGTTGAATAGATTCGGATTCTCCATGCATGATTTCGCCGGGTTGATAGAGTTTCCCTCCAAATGTTTCCACAATGGCCTGCATGCCCAGGCATACGCCTAAAATCTTTTTTCTTCCGGCAAAGTGGCTGATCAGTTCACACGTGATTCCTGCTTCAAGTGGCAGGCCTGGTCCGGGTGAAATTACAATCCTGTCGAATTCATTCAAGGCCCCGGTCTCTATCTCATCATTCCTGACCACGCGAAGTTTTCCAACCCCGGCCTCCCTGAGCAACTGCACAAGATTATAGGTGAAAGAATCGTAATTATCAATCAGCAGTGTGTTCATTTTATGGGGTTTCATTTTCCATGCACTTCAGGTTGAATTTGAACCTGAAGCCCTGAAAGGTTTTTTTTAAAATTAAGCGACTGTTTAAATTTTAGTAAACTCTATAAATAGGCGGGTATATTAAGAAACAACAAACCCAGAGGCAAAATCCTGAAAAATTTATTATGAATTTACAAATTTTTCAGGATTTTGCCATTTTACATGACATTTTTTTTTAAAACCCGCCCTAAAGGACGGGTCTATTGAAATATGGAATTAAAATTTAAGCAGTCTCTATACGACTGCGGCGTTTTTCAGCAGACCCTGATCAGAGAATAGGGATCGCAATTAAAAGGCAAAGGTAAGGGTTTATGTTTTTTGTATTTTCGCTGAACAGAAAACAACTGAAATGCAATCCGGGAATTCCGCTTTCGACACCATGAACCAATACGGCAGCCAAGGAACGCCTTTTGTTTTTGTGATCGATTTTGAATGCGAAAAACCATTGGTATTGCCCCTGGATAAGGCTGCAGCAGAAGGAATTTATTATAATTTTCACGGAAACGCCAATTTTAAAGGTGCGCTGCCTGTTAAGCTGCCACCGCTTGAATTCCGGAAGTACCCTATTGATTTTACGGATTACCTCAGGTCTTTTGAACTGGTTAAGGAAGCGCTCAACTTCGGTAATTCCTACCTGCTTAACCTCACTTTTGCCACCCCGGTTGAGATTAACCGAAGCTTGAGGGAGATTTTTATGTTAAGCAATGCGCCTTATAAATTGCTCTTCAAAGACGAATTTACGGTATTCTCACCGGAGAGTTTTGTCAGAATCGACCAAAGTGGAATAATAAGTTCATTTCCCATGAAGGGAACGATTGATGCCTCCCTTTCCGGGGCGGCCGGCAACCTGCTTTCCGACCCCAAGGAGCTGGCCGAACACCATACCATTGTTGATCTGATCCGCAACGACCTGAGCATGGTTGCAGATGAAGTTCGCGTAAAGCGGTTCAGGTATCTGCAGGAGATTCAGACCAATCAAAAGCATCTGTTACAGGTGAGTTCTGAGATCACAGGCAGGTTAAGCGCAGATTGGCCTCGCCATTCCGGTGATATTATGCGTACACTTTTACCTGCCGGCTCCATCAGCGGTGCCCCGAAAAGGAAAACACTGGAAATCATCCGGAAGGCAGAAAAGGGGCCGCGCGGTTACTATACCGGCATTTTTGGTATCTTCGATGGGCAAAACCTCGATTCGGGGGTAATGATCCGTTATATTGAGCAACAGCATGGGAAATTTTATTTCCGCAGTGGCGGCGGTATTACAGTTAACAGCAACGCGCAAATGGAATATCAGGAATTAATTGACAAGATTTATGTCCCGATTATTTGAATCTGTAAGCATCAGGAACGGCATTGCCGAAAATCTGCCCTGGCATCAGGAGCGGATAGAGAATTCGTTCCGTGTATTATTTGATAAAGGAGCAGAGTTCAGGCTGGCAGATATCATAAGGATTCCGCTGGAATACAGGCATGGTCATTTTCGCTGCCGGGTAGATTATGATCAGGGGTCTATAGAGGTGAATTTTACCCCCTATGAGTTTAAAGAAATCAGAAGTTTACAACTTGTGGTTGATAACCAGCTGGATTATTCGCATAAGTATTCCGATCGTCACTTGCTGGATATGCTCTATCAGGCGCGAAACGGATGTGACGATGTGCTGATTGTAAAGAATGGCTTGATTACCGATACTTCTTTTGCCAATATAGTTTTGTGGGACGGTCACCGCTGGGTAACCCCTGATCAGCCGCTACTACCCGGCACCTGCAGGGCAAGGCTTTTAGATAACGGCCTTATTTCGGAAGCAGTTATTACTGATAAAGAGTTGAGCCGCTACAAAGAAGTAAAGCTTATCAATGCTATGCGTGGAATTGAGGATATGGAGGCAATTCCGGTGAGTGCTATCCGTAAACCTCAATTTCTGCAATGATGCGCCTGTTTGTTTTTTTTGCAGATATTTTGTCTGACCGCAATCGTAAATACAAAAGGCTTGTTTTAGCAGTGTAAATATAATTTACATATTGCTCTTTTTTATTTCCAGAAAGTGTCCCCGTCCGAAGGTAATGTGATTTCGCCAATTGGTGCTTAAAATGCCTGATTATAAGGGTTAAATTGCTTTAAATGTGATATTTGCCGCCTTAAATCCCGTTTATTTTATCATAACTTATTACAGAATATCATCTATCGTATACAATAAGTTTACAGCTAATGTAAAAAAAAGTGATTATTTTTGAGTTACATTCCCGATGCTAAAGTATAAACAAATTATAACAGTTCAATTGTTGCCGGTGTTTTGGTAGTTGGTGAAGGGCAATAATATGGATAATAAGAAATCAGGTACTTAACAAGGAGAGAATTTTTGAGGATAATCTGAAGTCAGTGTACTGATTGATGCCGGTTCAAAATTTATTCTTTATTAAAACAGTATTTTTTTAATCACTTGCACTTTATGAAAGCACTCAGAATTAAAATAACCGGAGATCTTTTTCGAAAGGGGTATCGCTATCTGGCTATTCAACAGGCGACTGAACTCAACTTAAGTGGTTTTATACAATATCTCAAAACTGGTAATGGCGTGTATATTCACGTGCAGGGAGATGAAGAGGCCTTGCTTCGGTTTGTCGACTGGTGCAGTTTTGGGAATCACGGTTGTACCATTGATTCAATTGGCTCGGAAGTAACCGGTGTCGGGTATTTCAGAGGCTTTTTAATTGCCACCTCCTCCTACGAACTGACAGGGGGTAGATTTACCGGGGAAAAACCTGAAGAAGTTGAGCCTGCCGTACAGGATAACAGCAGTGGCTTGCATCCTTTAAAAGTTGGGATGAAGTGGCTCAGAACTGCTTTTTATTGAACAGTCTTGTTTCGTCGCTCTTACGGTAGTTCCACATTAGAATTTATTGTTTTTCTCATTTCTGAATAAATAATCAGTGCAGCTACCCCGGCTTTCCAGCCTTTATTTTTGATCCGGTATTTGTTTTCCGGGCAATACCTGGTAGTCAGGGATTGTAGAAATGGTGTTGTTTGCCTTACTTAAACCATGTTTTTGACAATTATTTTTACTTTTTCTATTTAGATGTAAAATAAATAGTAGTATAATGGTAAAAATATTTAGGGTAATCCGGATTACTTTTTGTCATTATAGTTATTCATATAGATATGAATCATGCCTGAATTGACCAAAGGCCAATTAACCGTTTCATTCCACCAAAACCTTTGCAAAATGAAAAAATTTATTACCCTTTTATTGCTGGCCACTTCTTCTTATCTGCTTATGGGGCAGGAGGTTAAAATTAATCATGATGGAACTGATGGCTTTAC
>JAAXUD010000896.1 GCA_013336205.1 Lentimicrobium sp.
CGGGAAATTTCTTTTCAGATTGAAAATAACGAACGGATTGCAATTGTCGGCCCTTCGGGTTCGGGAAAAAGCACTCTGCTCAATATACTCGGTACACTCGACAAACCGTCATCCGGGAAAATACTCCTGGAAGGCTCTTTTATTGACCAGATGCCGGAAGTTCAGCTGGCCGAAATCCGGAATTCCTTTATCGGTTTTGTTTTCCAGATGCACCATTTGCTGCCGCAACTTACTCTTCTCGAAAATGTAATGCTTCCGTTATTACCACGAAATGATAAAAACCTGTTGAAATCAGCGGGTGAACGCGCTCTGATCCTTATTGAAAGGGTTGGATTGTCGGACCATATACATCAATATCCAACACAGCTTTCAGTAGGCGAGTGCCAGCGGACAGCAGTAGTACGTGCGCTTATAAATCAGCCAAAGTTATTGCTTGCCGATGAACCAACAGGCTCACTTGATGCAGCCAATGCTGATCAACTGGCAACATTACTGACCGAGCTTAACAGGGAACAGAATGTAGCCCTGGTTATCGTTACACATTCGATGGAACTGGCTGCTAAAATGGATAAGATATATCAGCTCCGGGAAGGCAGATTAGTAATAAGTAAATAGAAAATGGGAAATAGGGAAATGGTTTGATGATCTTAACTTTAAAATGAAAAATATAACATAAAATGAAAAATGAAAAATTGACAGGCTACCGAAACTTATTCATTATTTGTTATGCGTTTTGTGTTAGAAATTAATTTTTCACTTTGTGACTGAAACCAACTACTAAAACAATCCATGTCTAAATTCCTACTGATCCTTCGCAACCTGAAATACTACCGGAAAGCCTACCTTGCCATCCTGGCCGGTACGGTTATCAGTACCGCTGTGCTTACAGGCGCATTGGTGGTTGGTGATTCAGTGCGATACAGTCTTGGTCAGCTGACAGATATCCGTTTAGGAAAAACCCGGTTTGCAATTGAGGCTGGCGATCGCTTTTTCAGGCAACAACTTGCAACAGAACTCGAAAGCTTTACCAAAAGCGCTGTTGCGCCCGTACTGCAACTCGAAGGTATAGCTGTTAATACAGATAAAAATACCCAGATGAACCGGGTTGCGGTTCTGGGTGTTGATGAACGCTTCCTGAAGTTATGGGATGCGCAGATGAAGCGTCCCGGGGAAGATGAGGCCATTTTGAGCCGGAATACTGCCGAAAAACTGAATCTGAAACCTGGCGATGAATTCATCCTGAAAATACGAAAACAGGCAAAAGCTTCTGAAAACGCTCCCTTTGTTTCAGAAAGAGAGCCGCTGGTAGTTTTTCGACTGAAGGTTTCAGCTATCGCCGACGACCAGCAAATGGGCCGTTTCAGCATGAAAAGCAACCAATCAGCAACCTTCAATATTTTTATCTCTTTACCCGTTGTATCTCGTAAGCTAGATTTGTACGGAAATGCCAATATTCTGCTGATAGCTGATACGGATAGCAAAAATCTTGATATTCAAAAGCTTGATTCCCTGCTTCGCCTCACCTGGCGACCGGAAGATGCCGGATTAGAATTCAGAAGTCTATCCGGGAACGGGAACTAT
>JAAXUD010000377.1 GCA_013336205.1 Lentimicrobium sp.
GAACATAAAGTCCGACGAAAAAAATGGTTGTCTTCGCGTAAAATGGAATCTTGAATTCATTGTCTAGCATTGCGCTCTGGTTTTATTCGGTTTCAATAATTAATGATTAACCAATCGAAACAGGTTGAAGGCAGAAGCCGGGAAAACTGTCTTTTCAATAGAAATCCGGCATTTATAGTTTTAAGCACTATTGGTTCCGGAATTAATTTTTACCCAAATTGAGGGATTTCAAAAGGAAAATCACTCAACCTGGTGTTACCTGCCAAATCTGATTTGTATTGCATTTTGACCAGAATAAAACCCGTCCTGCTACAAATTCCTGATGACCAGGAAACGAAAAAACGCCGGATTCAGGCTTGTTTCAAAGACCCGTATCCGGTGTTTTCTCAGGATTAAAAGTTTTAGTAATAAAACACGCTACCGGCTGCTCATCTTCGAAAGTATTAAGCTGCCGTTGCTGTTGTTTAATTCCTGGAAGTGTTCAGGTCCTTCTTTATTTCATCAGATTTGCTTTTCACATGCTCTGAAAAACCGGCAGCTTCTTCTTTAACTTTTTCAAATTTTTCAGTGATGCTTTCCTTGAACTCATTAAATTTATTCTTCATTGAATCCTTATAGTCTTTACCCTTTTTTGAAATTTTCTTTCGGGTATCAGATCCTTTATCCGGGGCCAATAAAATGCCCAGTATTGCTCCGGTGGCGACTCCGGCTAAAACGCCCAATAACACTTTTCCTGCACTCATGATTTATGTTTTAATTGTTTACAATAAAATGATTAAAAGCAAAGTGATATTATGATTGTGTCTTTTAAAATTTAAAACACTACCACCCGGCTGAATAACCTGTTTTTTAATTGAACGGACTTGATTTCTAAATCCTGGTTTTTGGACCAGTTTCAGTCCTTTTTTGTCTGCACACCAAATTTCGGTTTACCTTAATTCGGGGCTTTACGCTTGCTTTATCTCTTGGGTTTGTCCATCTGCCTGTTGAGGCACCTGTTGTGTCCAGTGTGAGATGTTATTATCAGCGAAACTTAGTAGTAACAACACGGGCCGGTTTGCCTGTTTTGTTAGTTATTAATTGGTTTGATACTCAAATGCTTTTGCCTTGAATAACCCTGAATATTATTGCAATCAGGGCAATAACAAGCAAAATATGAATTAATCCACCGGTGCTGTAGGCAAAAAATCCAATGGCCCAGGCTATAACCAGGATTACTGCAATGATGTAAAGTAGATTTCCCATGATTTAAAGTTTTTTGATTAGGTTTAATTCTTAAATGGTTCGTTAATGTTTTGTCCCGCAATGGCTCTCATGATAATTATCAGGGGTTAACAAATTGCTGAGGAAACATTGGTTCTGATAACAATAGCTGAAATTAGCCTTATGTCCTGTGCTGGTGAACTGCTATTGTAACTATTAATTACTCCAGCAAAGGTATACCCGGCCAATCCCTTAACCATTACACAATTAAGGTGAAAAATTACATTATTCACACATTGCAGAAGGCTGGACTTTAGTTTTGGGAACAGCCGCTGTTACAGATAATTATCCGGGATAAGTGCAGCGGTTCAGGCGTAGTTTTTAACTGACACTGGGTAAGCCCGAATGAAGTTATGAGGAAGAGTACAAGGTGTAATATTGAACCTTAGTTGTAATCAGGTTCAGCTTCTGTTTAAATTTTAAATCCTTTTTTCATTTCGACTGTCCCTGGCCGGACGGATAGGGACGGGTTAATTCATGGAGATTAATAAAAGTTAAACAGTCTCTTCATCAGGAAGATTTACTTTTCCAGGACAACAAAATATTGATATTGTGCAAATAAGGGAAATAAGTGCTTTAAAACACTTACCTTCGTGAAAATTGAAAGTTCGGAATACTGGAAGGTTCTGCCGGCTTGACAAAAGAATGATTGAAATCATTTACAAAGTTGTTAAAGCAGACCGGGTTGTAATCCTCAAACCTGAATACTGGCCGAATTTCACCTGCGAAAATGCAGAGTTTCCTGTAAAAAATTAAGACCATGCAAGTTGAAGTAACCCGGAAGAAATACGTTTTTTCACCAGATCCCAGCCGGATAATTGCTCGTTTTTTATACGTAAATGATGAAAGAGCTGCTGATATTATCAGGAAGGTATTGGCAATGCCTGAGCAGGAGGTGAAAATAGCCATGAGCCAGTTACTCAGAGGTTATTCGAGGCGGCACCGGAATATTTCGAAGATTTTCGAAAAGCATTTTGCCAAAATGGCGCCGATATTTGATAAGATCGAAGTGAATGAAGAAGATCTGAGCCCGGCTCAGCAAGCTTTGATCGGCTCCTATTTTACGATGGAATATTCGATCGAATCTGCCGCTTTCTTCAATCCTTCAATAGTGGAAGATCCTGATCAATCAGAAACACGCCCGGATGAAAAAAGAGTGATTTTTAGTTTCCGTGCAACAGGTGAAGGGCATATTTCGTCTGTGGTTTTCCGTTCAGGAGTGCTCGACCGGCATAGTAACCTGTTGCTGGATCCTGTGGGCAAAATGCTTGCCGAAGCCGATGTGATAAAACGAAGCTTTTACAACAAAAAAGTTTTCGAAGCTAAACTAATGGAAATGGGGGAAAAAGGGAGTGCGGTTTCCCCGGCTATTATCGATAAACATGATGAAAAAAAGGATCAGGGAAATGTGATTTCTCCTGTAATAGTTGACAAACAGGATATGGTAAAGGACCAAACGATTCATGTGTCCTCCTCTTTTATACTTGATAAACTGGGTGATGACTTTACTTATGGTGAAATGATGTCAAACATTGATAAAGCCCGTAAGTCGCCGGAAATTACTGATGAGCAGGTGAAAATCATTAACCAGATGATGTGGCTGGCTTCGTCTCATTACGAAATTTATTTTTCAATTGATTCGGCTATTTCTGAAAGGGTAATTTTCCCTATCTCAGCAACGGAGCAACGCGGAATTGAAGATGCCCGCTTTGTAAAATTTACCGATGATGATGGAGAAATAACCTATTATGCCACTTACACCGCTTACGATGGAATGGCAATTTTGCCTAAGCTTATCAGTACAAAGGATTTTTACAATTTCAGGATTTTGCCAATCAATGGAGAGATAGCCCAGAATAAAGGGATGGCCTTATTCCCAAGAAAAATCAATGGTAAATATGCCATGCTTTGCAGGATTGATGGCGTAAATAATTATATCGCTTATTCTGATAGTATAAATTTCTGGAGAGAAGCTAAAATTATTCAACAACCCTTTTATCCATGGGAGCTGGTTCAGATTGGCAATGCGGGTTCACCCATTGAAACCGAAGATGGCTGGCTCGTTATTACCCATGCTGTCGGATCGATGAGGGAATATACGCTGGGCGCTTCCTTATATGAACTTGACAACCCTGAAAAGGAAATTGGAAGACTTGCTACCCCTTTAATGGTGCCGGATGAAAATGAGAGAGAGGGTTACGTTCCTAATGTGATCTATTCCTGCGGTTCCCTGATCCATAATAAGGATCTGATCATACCCTATGCCATGTCCGATCATTCTTCAACCTATGCAACTGTTAATCTGAGGGAATTACTTGACGAGCTTAAAGCTTCGGGAACCAAAGCTAATTAGGCATTGCAACGCTGCGGGAGATTGCATAGCCCTCCAGGCAGTATTTCTTAAAATGCCAGGATTTTACCCCTGGGTTTTGCATGTCCTTTGAGTCGTTAATAACTAGTGTCAAGTCAAAAGTAAAAAGTCTAAAGCTAAAAGTTGAAATCCGAATAAAAGATGGAACTTTAATTTCATTCATTGCGACAATTTACACTTGACATAGCACTAGTAGCATGATTAATAAATCGCTACAAAGGGCTGCACTGAGCTAGCCGAAGTGGCACGAAGACGCTAATTTTCACTTAGTTGTTGTTAAGTTAATGCTTCTTAAGAACAATGCAGGTTAAACTGATGCCAAGGCAGGCAAAAATAAAAAATGTCCGTAGTACCTGACTGCGGACATCATGCGGCCTTAAA
>JAAXUD010000897.1 GCA_013336205.1 Lentimicrobium sp.
GGCGTTTTGAAAGCCAAGGGATCAAGCATGGGCTTTAATCCCGACAATATCTGCATATTGCCTGTTACCAATGTGAAACAGGCGTTTTCCAAGCCAAAGATGTCATTTTCCATTAACATAATGGCCGCTGATCCAACTACAATTGATGCCGCGATCGGAGAAGCAACCGGCTTATTCCGGATTATCAGAAAAGTGAGGGTTGACGAAGAAGACAGTTTCGATCTTGCCAAAAGCGATAATTTATCGAAAATGCTTTTTGATAACCTGAAGTACCTGCGGTATGCAGCGACCATAATAGGGATAATAACTTTGATCGGAGCTGCCATCGGACTGATGAACATAATGCTGGTGTCGGTAACAGAGCGAACGCGCGAAATTGGCGTGAGAATGGCGCTTGGTGCAAACCGTCGTACAATCAGGAATCAGTTTCTAACAGAAGCAGTGGTAATCGGACAGATTGGAGGCGTGGTCGGCATTATTTTCGGTATTTCCATCGGCAATATTCTCTCATTTATCATCGGCTCTGGTTTTATAGTGCCCTGGGCATGGATTATACTGGGCGTTGTTTTATGTTTCGGGGTAGCCGTATTGTCAGGTATTATACCGGCAACACGCGCAGCCCGTCTTGATCCTGTTGAATCGCTGCGCTACGAATAGTCCTTTTACTATTTTTTATGAAACCTGATCTGCTGGTATATTGCCCAAAAAACACCCCCAGGATTCAGTATATTGCTGATCTGTTGTTAGGGAATTTATTGGGACTTAACTATAGCATTACCAGTAGTATAGCCGATTACGAAAGGTATGAAGGCGCCCGGATCTGTTATCACAACCAATCATTGGTCCCCGGAAAGGAACTTGTCGTAATTCCGTCTGGTCTGATGAATGAAAAGGGAATCAACAGCCACCGGCTCAACTTCATTGACTTTGATAATTCCAGGGCATTTTTTCCGGTTTACAACAAAATTTCACCCCTGCCTTTTGATCTTTTTTCTGCCGCCTTTTACATGGTAAGCCGTTATGAAGAATACCTGCCTTATATGCGCGACGAGCATGGCCGTTTTTCAGCCAAATCGGCAATAGCATTTCAACAGGGTTTTTTACAGGTGCCTGTGGTTAATCGCTGGGCTGAGTATCTGAAAAACCTTTTACAGGAATTGTTTCCGGAGCTGAAGTTTGTGAAGCACGAATTCAAATTTCAGCCGTCAATTGATATTGACTCAGCCTGGTCATACCGGAGTAAAGGCCTGATCAGGTCTATCGGCGGTTATCTGAAAGACCTGGGAAATCTTGATCTGGAAGGGCTTAAGACACGAACAAGAGTTTTGCTTGGCGTTGAAAAGGATCCTTTCGACACCTATGCATTGCTGCTTGAAATGCATAGGAAACACAACCTCAAGCCCTGGTTTTTTATCCTTTTTGCAGAATATGGGTTAAACGATAAGAATATTCCGGTCAACAACAGTAGTTTTCAAATATTAATTAAGTCGCTGGCCGACTATGCCCGGGTTGGCATCCACCCATCCTATGCTTCCAATAAAAACCCGGCACTGCTTGCAAAAGAGATATCAAAACTCTCG
>JAAXUD010000898.1 GCA_013336205.1 Lentimicrobium sp.
TCGCTTGATCTTTGCGGGTTGCTTGCTGTAGAGATGTTTGTTGACAGGCAAAATAAAGTCTGGGTGAATGAAAGTGCGCCAAGACCTCATAACAGCGGACATCATACCATCGAAAGTGTTATCACCTCACAGTTTGAGCAAATGTTGCGTGCGATTTTCAATTTTTCCCTTGGCAGCACACATCTGAAAATGCCTGCAGTAATGATTAATCTTTTAGGCGAACCAAACAATGAAGGTGCGGTGAAATACGAAGGATTATCTGAATGCATGGGGATTGAAGGGGTGAAAATTCATCTCTACGGAAAAAAGAAAACAAAGCCGTACCGCAAAATGGGGCATGTGACAGTTCTCGCACCAACCATTGAAGAGGCAAAAGAAAAAGCAGATCTAGTTAAACAAAAACTAAAAGTTAAATCATGGCAAAACCAATCGTAAGCATCATCATGGGCTCCGATTCAGACCTGCCCATCATGCAGGAAGCAGGAAACATACTGAAAGATTTTGAAATACCTCATGAAATTACTATTGTATCTGCGCACCGGACGCCAAAAAGATTATTTGAATTTTCCGAGAACGCACACAAGAGAGGCATAGAAGTTATCATAGCGGGCGCTGGCGGAGCAGCGCACCTACCCGGAATGGTTGCTGCTATTTCACCCTTGCCAGTTATTGGTGTGCCGATAAAATCATCAAATTCAATTGATGGCTGGGATTCAATCCTATCCATACTCCAGATGCCAGGTGGCGTTCCAGTGGCAACGGTTGCTCTCAACGGAGCAAAGAATGCCGGGCTGCTGGCAGTGCAAATCCTTTCCGTGAAAGATAATCTGCTCAGGGAAAAACTTATCGGTTTCAAGAATAAAATGCACGCTGATATCATGCGATCTGTCAATAAGGGTTTAGCGAAATGAAAATCCACTAACCTGCGGGATTAAAACAAACTACTTTTCTGTATATCCTCGTTAATGAATTCGTAAACTAAGAGTCCAATATGATATTGCAACAAATGTTTAACTTTATTAATAAAAAGTTGAACAAAAATACATTGTTGAATGTTTAGCTATTATAATTTAATTCTGAATTCATAAATCTAAAACTTACAACAATGAAAACTATCAAATCATTATTCTTAGTAATCCTACTTGTATCAATCACCGGATTTGCGGCTAACGCCCAGACCCAGACGGCTTCAAAGTCAAAAAGCATGGATATCGTTGATCTTGCAGTATCACAGAACAACCTGAGCACCCTGGTCGCAGCAGTTAAAGCTGGCGGACTTGTTGAAACCCTAAAAGGTAAAGGCCCATTCACCGTTTTTGCGCCAACAAACGAAGCTTTTGCTGCGCTTCCGGCCGGAACCCTTGAATCTTTGTTAAAACCTGAAAACAAGGATCAGTTAGTTAAAATCCTTACCTACCATGTAGTTTCAGGCAAAGTAATGTCAACCGATCTGAAAGATGGTATGTCAGCTACAACTGTCCAGGGAGGTGATGTCAAAATAGGCATTTCGAAGGATGGAGTTAAGGTGAACGATGCCAAAGTAATCAAGGCGGATGTCAATGCTTCCAACGGTGTGG
>JAAXUD010000378.1 GCA_013336205.1 Lentimicrobium sp.
CTCCTGCTACCCAGCCAATGAGTGGGGGCAATGCTCCTACAATTCCTCCCGGCACTGCTGCAAAGGCCGATTTGCGCTTCAGGGGTGTATAGATTCCATTGTACCAGAAATAGGTTAGTAAGCCCAGGAAAGCAGCCATCAACCCACTGAAATAATGCAACAGGGCAATTCCGGGTAAAGTAAAGGCAATAATAAAAATCCAGGCAGCGCCCAGGCTTATTAAACCTGAAGGAATAGGTCTGTTTCTGGTTCGGGGCATGATCAGGTCTGTTTTATGCTCCTGAACCTGGTTGAGCGCTGATGAAGCTGCTGCCAGAAGAAAAACGCCGGCCACCGGAAAAACAATGCCACGGGATAATCCCCCGTGGCTTAATAAATATCCGGTAAAGGTTGTCAACGCGACCGGAAGTGAAATGCTGAATTTCCCCAGCCGGGCATAGGCATTAATTAGTTCAACAAACCTTCCGATCATTGAAGGGTTTTTAAATACTCAATAATGTTGGCAATATCTTTATCATTGAGCGAGGTCTTGTAGGAAACCATCATTCCTTTTGTGTATCCTTTTACAACATCGGCATCCGGCTCATAAATGGATCTTTTAATATATTCATCATCGGCGATAATCTCACGTTCCTTACCATTGGTAATAACAACCAACTTGTGTCCGTACACGCCTTTGTAGGTTGGTCCGATAATTTTTGTTCCGTCCGATGAATGACAAACAACGCAGCCGTTTTTCTCCATCAGCCGTTTGCCTTCAGCAACAGGATCGGCAACCGGAGCAGATTGTCCCGTAGTATCGGCCATCTTAGCGTACCATGCATCAAATTCGGGCTGTGGCATGGCTTTTACCTCTGTAAACATGTATGAATGCGACAAACCACAGTATTCTGTACAGAAAAGCTCATAGGAGCCTTCTTTCTGTGCCACAAACCAGAGTTTGTTTCCCCTGCCGGGAACCATATCTTCTTTTATCCTGAAGGCAGGAATATAAAAACTATGAATTACATCGAGGGAGATAAGATCCAGCGCTACCGGCTTATCGACCGGGACATAGAGTGTATCAGTTTTAACGCCGTTGGGATACTCAAACATCCATGACCACATGCGGGCGGTGGCTTTTACTTTCATAGCCTCCTCCGGTGCGTTGCGCATAGGTGAGTAACCTGCCCATCCATAAAAGAACATGACCAATACCAGAATTGTAGGGATTACCGTCCATACTATTTCAAGTGTATTACTGCCATGAATTTGTGTGGCAACCGGGTTGCGTTTTTTATTATAACGGAATATAAACCAGATCAGCGTTCCGGTAATTCCGACAAGGAAAATGACAGATATGCCTATTATAAAAAGGAAAGCAGTGTCGGTCGCATTTACAAAATTTGAAGCTCCTGAGTACATATCGTTTTATCTGTATAAATAATCGAAAAATGTCACAACAATAACAGCAGCGTATATTGCCAGAACAATAGTTACCATGATCTGGTATATTTTCTGGTCAAACTTAAGGTGCATAAAGTATAAAAGAACAATGCTCGCTTTTACAGAAGCAATAAGCATAGCAGCGGCAGTATTGTATGGACCAAGTTCAATGCTGGTGATCGCAACAGTAAGCACTGTAAGCGCGATGAGTATAAAAAGAACAAGCAGGTGGTCTTTATATGCTACAATGTGGGGTTTATGTTCGCTCATGGCAGTTACTGATTAATGAATAAGGTAGAATAACGGGAAAAGGAAAATCCAGATAAGGTCAACCAGGTGCCAGTATAGTCCGCTGTTTTCAAGCAAGGCATACCGTGTACTGTCTACCAGTCCTTTCTGAACTTTGTACAGGGAAACTCCAAGCAAAATCATCCCGACTATGATGTGAATGGCATGAAGTCCTGTCATGAAAAAGTAAAGGCTGAAGAAAAGCATATCTCCATGACTGAGATTTGTCATCAACTCCGAGCCGGGATACATACCATGTTCAAATTTCGCACCCCATTCAAAGTATTTATTAACCAGAAATGTTAAGGCGAGTAACAAGGTAATGGCAAGCATGATTACAGTCTTCTTTTTGTCGCTGTTTTGCATGGCTGAGATTGAAACAGCCACGGTAGCACTGCTGACCAGAAGAATAACGGTATTGATAAAACCCATCGGAATACTCAATTCCTCATGGGCAAGGTGAAAAGCGACCGGATTCTTAAACCTGTATACGGAGTACACTATGAACATACCTCCAAAAAGGAGTATTTCGGTAAAGATAAAGAGCCACATGCCCAGTTTGGCGGCAGTGTCATCGCGGTGCATATCGGCGTGGTGAGTTGCAGTTGTTTCCATGCGTCAGTGGGCTATTTATAATCGTAAACTTCTTTATCAATAACCGGGATTTCTTCAAAATTCTCAACGATCGGAGGTGAAGCAATACTCCATTCCAGTGTTTTGCCATCCCATGGATCATCTATTTCCTTGCCGGTGCCTTTGCGGGCCCGTAAAAGATTCACAATCACTATAATCAGTCCGGTAACCATAATCCAGGAACCTACTGTGGAAATGACGTTCTGCGTTTGGAATTGTTCCAGATAATCATAATAACGGCGGGGCATTCCCATCATTCCCAAAATAAACATAGGGAAGTACAGTGTATTGAAACCAATAAAGAAAATAATGAGACCAATATTGGCGATTTTACCATTGTATATCTTTCCGTACATTTTTGGGTACCAATAGTGAAGCGCGGCGAAAAATGCGAAACCGGTGCCACCGAAAACAATATAATGGAAGTGGGCAACAACAAAAGCGGTATCATGCACATGGATGTCGGTTGCCAGTGAACCAAGCACCAGACCTGAAAAACCACCAATCATAAATACAAAGATAAAACCCATGGCCCAATAGAAGGGAGTTTGAAGGTTGATTGAGCCTTTGTAAAGGGTGGCTGTCCAGTTAAAAACCTTGATGGCTGATGGAATAGCAACAATAAAAGTGATAAAAGAGAATACCCAGCGGGCTGTTGAACTCATTCCGGAAGTGTACATATGGTGACCCCAGACGAAATAACCCACAAAAGCGATGGCCATACTTGAAATTACCATGGCCGTATAGCCGAAAACGGTTTTTCGTGAAAAAGTGATCACAATTTCAGTAATAACACCCATGGCAGGGAGGATCATAATGTAAACTGCAGGATGGGAATATATCCAGAACAAATGCTGATAAAGAATCGGGTCACCGCCTAACGCCGGGTCAAAGAATCCGATTCCAAGGGTGCGTTCGGCTACTACCATTAAAAATGTGATGCCAACAACAGGGGTAGCCAGTAACTGAATCCAGCCGGTTCCATATAGGGTCCAGCAGAACAGCGGCATTCTCATCCACCCCATTCCGGGAGCCCTGAGCCTGTGCATAGTCACAATAAAATTCAGTCCGGTAAGTATAGATGAAAACCCGAGGATAAAGGCGCCTGTAACAGCAAATACCACGTTGGTATTGGTTTTCAGACTATAGGGAGCATAAAAGGTCCAGCCGGTATCGGGTGGGCCGTCTCCGATAAACTGAGAGCCCAGTACAATAAGCGCACCAATCATATATAAATACCAACTGAAGAGATTCAGCCTTGGGAAGGATACGTCTTTGGCACCAATCATAATCGGCATAAAAAGATTGCCAAAAACTGCTGCCACACCGGGAATAACGAAGAGGAAGATCATGGTAAGCCCGTGAACGGTAAAGAGTCCGTTGTAGGTTTGAGCTTCCATAAGTTGCTGCCCCGGAGCTATAAGCTCTAGTTTCATCAGAATGCCCAATACGACTCCCGTCAGGAAGAATGTCATCATGGCATAAAAATACATAAGCCCGATGCGCTTGTGGTCAGTTGAAGTCAACCAACCCATCAGACCCTTATGCTTACCTACGTATTCAAGGTAGTTAGGCTCTTTTTTGTGTTCTGTGTGTTCGGCCATTTTATTATTATTCTTTGTTTGAGATTACCTTTTTACGTGGTTTAAATAATAGTAC
>JAAXUD010000379.1 GCA_013336205.1 Lentimicrobium sp.
AGATTCTAATTATTGAAGTGCCTGAAGATTAATAATTTGGGCTACATGAGTTGTAACTTCGGTTTATGCTTCGATCAGGATCCGTATTTCTGATTAATGGGATCTTCCACAAAATCAAAAATACTCATCTGGTTCTCGCTGATCGTATGTTCCGGATGCTTCTGGCTGCCATATCCGTTGTTGGTAAGATATAACAAAATAGCCTTTTTATACATATTTATGGAAGTGGTTCCGTGCTTTTTACAAAAAGCATCAACCCTTTTTTTCTGCTGCGTCGTAAGTTTAAAACTGATTTGTTTAAACTTTCTGACTTTCCGTGATTTCCGTTTTGAAGCCATAAAAAGGAAGCAAGTGAGCCACGAATATATACAAAAAATCATTGCCGGACAAAGCTTAAGGCCGGCAATGATTAAATTTATGTAATAAAACAGATTATCAGGTATTTATCCTCGGATAACCTCTTTAATATCATCAATAATTTTCCGGGCAAGCACATCGGCTTTCGCTTCAGAATCGCTTTCAGAATAAATCCTTACTATGGGTTCAGTATTTGACTTACGAAGATGAACCCATTCATTTCCAAACTCAATTTTAACGCCGTCTTCAGTATTAATCGGCTGTTTTTTGTATTTTTCAGCTATACTTTTCAGGATAAGATCAACATCCATTTCAGCCGAAAGTTGAATTTTATTCTTTGAGATGAAGTAATCAGGATAGGTATTCCTCAGCGCTGAAGTACGTTTACCCGACTGAGCCAGGTGAGAAAGAAACAAAGCAATACCGACCAGTGAATCGCGTCCGTAATGAAGATCTGGCAGAATCACCCCTCCGTTACCTTCTCCGCCGATAACGGCATTAACTTCCTTCATTTTCTCTACTACATTTACTTCCCCAACTGCGGAAGCAAAATGACGGCCACCTGCTTTTTCAGTAACATCGCGCAAAGCACGGGTTGAAGACATATTGGAAACTGTATTGCCCGGCTGCATTGAGAGCACATAATCCGCTATGGCAACCAGTGTATATTCTTCGCCGAACATTTCTCCATCTTCGCATACAATGGCCAGTCGATCTACATCCGGATCAACGACAAAACCAACATGTGCCTTGTTCTTAACAACCAGTTTCGAGATATCCTCAAGATTTTCAGGCAATGGCTCCGGATTGTGCGGAAAAAGTCCGTTGGGTGTACAGTACAATTCGTCGATCAGTTCAACACCCAGCGATTTTAACAACAAAGGAACGGCAATTCCCCCGGTTGAGTTTACTGCATCGATGGCCACCCGGAACCTGGCCATTTTAATGGCAAATGAGTTTACCTGGGGTAGTGCAAGTATTTTCTCTATATGCTTGCGGATCTGACTATCGTCATATGTAAGAGTGCCGATTTTATCAATTTCAGCATAGGAGAAGTTACCGGCATTTGCAACTGCAAGTAATTGTTCACCTAATTCTGCGCTGATAAATTCACCTGCTCTGTTTAAAAGTTTCAGTGCATTCCATTGCCACGGATTATGGCTTGCGGTGAGTATAATGCCACCATCGGCGCCAAGGTCTTTCACCGCCATTTCAACAGTCGGCGTTGTTGATAAACCTAAATCCACAACATCAATACCCATACCCATGAGGGTTCCGCAAACAAGGTTATTGACCATTTGGCCTGATACCCTTGCATCACGCCCAACAACTACTTTCAGGCGGTTGTCTGATTCGCGCTTTAATAGGTAGGCATAAGCTGAAGTAAATTTAACAACATCGATCGGGCTTAGGCCATCACCGGGTTTTCCTCCAATTGTCCCCCTGATTCCTGAAATACTTTTTATTAAGGTCATATTATTGTGCTGAGATATAATGCAAAAGTAAAAGAAATTAATGTCACCATAACTGTTTTACTTCCATTTCATTCTATCTACCTGAATACCTGTATAATAAGCAGTATTAGTCAGATGTATAAACTTAATATATTCAATCTGGAAACCCGGGAAAAATGATTAATTATTAACATTATGATGTCCATAACTTAACGCAGGAACACTATGAAACAGCGCTAAAATTTTGTAATATTACATCAAAGGGCAAGGCTCCTGAAAAGGATTTAAAGATGTTCATTTTTAAATCATTCGACCCTCAGATCAATTAATTGCTTAATTTTGCACCTGACTATAAGGATGTTTTCATCCAAAAACTGAACGATGAACGACTATTTTGAACACGACGACGACAATTCCCTGAGCGATCTTCTCGAGCGTTTCGACAATATGCTAAGTGAAGACTCGCATTATTATTTCGACGTGGAAGAATATGAAGACCTGATTGATCATTACCTCGGTAGTAATGACCTTTCAAAGTGTGCCACTGCTGTTGCCCTTGCCATTGAACAATATCCTGAACATTCAGGGATTCTTATCAGGCAGGCGCAACTGCTTGTTTCCTCAAATAAAGCCGAGAAAGCCTTACGCATCCTTACCAAAGTTGAAAACCTGGATCCTACCAACACTGAGATTTATATCACCAAAGGGGCCATCTATAGCCAGATGAAGCGCTACAATGATGCCATTCGTGAGTATAATAAAGCCATCAGCGAGGAAGAAGACCTGGGTAATATCTATTCAAATATTGCTTTTGAGTATGAGAACCTTGGTAATTATGAGAAAGCCATTGAATATCTCAAGAAAGTACTTGATATTGAACCAGATAATGAAACCATTATCTTTGAGCTTGCCTTCTGCTATGAGATAACAAATCAACCTGAGACCAGCATAGCATACTTCTCTGCTTTTACTGACAGAATGCCCTATTCTAAATTTGCCTGGTTTAATTTAGGGGTGGCATACAATAACCTTGAACTGTTTGAAAAAGCAATTGAAGCTTTTGAATTTGCCATCGCTATTGAACCTACATTTTCATCGGCCTACTTTAATAAAGCAAACTCGCTGGCAGGAATGGAAATGTATCAACATGCCATTAAAGCTTACCGTGAGACTTTTGAGCACGAAGAACCAGAGGCATTAACCTACTATTACATAGGTGAGTGTTATGAAAAAATGATTGACGCCGACAATGCGATTGAGAATTTCAGGAAAGCAGTGGAAATGGACGAAGGCATCGCTGACGCCTGGGTTGGATTGGGTGTTTGTTATGACATTAAAGGAAACTTCAAAGCTGCCCTCCGCAATATCCGCAAGGGAATTGAAATTGAGCCTGAGAACCCTGAATATCACGCATCATTGGCCATCTGCCTGAAACATGCCGGTATCTTTGCTGAAGCAGCCCTGTCGTTTACCAAATCAGCTCAACTCGATCCGCTGGACGAAGAAATATGGCTGGATTATTCTGAAATGTTTGCCGAACTCAAAGAATTCAAGCACGCATTCGAGATTATTGAAACAGGATTAACCCATTTGCCTGCCAACAAAGCACTTCAATACAGAAAAGTTGCTTACCTTTTTATGAATGGCAAAAGAAAAGAAGCGTTAAAAGAGTTTAACAAAATTGTAATTGATGGCGCTGACGGAATAAATTCCCTCTTCGATTATTCTCCGGGCCTGTTTAATGACCCCGATGTTATGGAGATTAAGAACAGGATAGGCCTTTAGAGGCAAGTAAAAAGTAAAAAGTAAAAAGTAAAAAGTAAAAAGTAAAAAGTAAAAAGTCTAAAGTCTAAAGTAAAAAGCTCAAAGCTTAAAGTAAAAAGCTCAAAGTCTAAAGTTCAAAGACTATTGACGATTGACTAGTGACCAGTGACCAGAGACTATAGACTAAATACTATCAAATGTCCGAACTTCCGGAGAGCTCAGGAAAAAGCGTTCTGCCAGAATATTTACCCATTTTTTTTAAAAGCAGCTGCCAATTTTTATAAGACTCCGGAATTACAATGAAGCAAAAATACGGCCTGATCGGATATCCGCTTTCACACTCCTTTTCCAAACGCTATTTTACCGAAAAGTTTTTGAATGAAGCCATTGCGGCAACCTACGAACTTTATCCTATTGAAGATATTA
>JAAXUD010000899.1 GCA_013336205.1 Lentimicrobium sp.
CCGCAATCTTTTGCGATATGAACAACCGCTCTTTTATGACCCATAAAGGTAACCTTCAGGTCTGGTCCGGCCAGCAACGTAAAAGGAATGGTATTAAGGTCGTCCGGGGTAAGAACGCTTTTCTGAAGTGCCAGGGCCCAGGTGTTGGTGGTTGATTCCCGCAGTGCAGGACTGTTGATCCATTCAATTTCCGGCCACAATTCCCTGGCCTGTTTTATAAACTCAGGTTTGATTACAGGTGTCATAATAATGGTTTTTAAAAATTTGTATTTAACAGGCTCCCCTTTGCTTGCGATAAACAAAGGGGAGCATTAAACAGTGTAAGCAATTGATTTATTTGAGTCTGGCAATAATTGCATCAGCCATTTGATGGGTTGACGCGGCACCCTGATTAACTACATCGGGTGTGCCTTTCATTTTTAGCATATCATAGGCACGAACCTTGCCTTCAGCAACGACTTCCATCACTGCTTTGCGGATGCGGCCGGCCATATCGTATTCGTCCAGGTGCTCCAGCATCATTACCGCAGATAATATCATTGCGATTGGGTTCACGATACTTGTCTCATAACCGGCATATTTAGGTGCCGATCCGTGTGTGGGTTCAAATACCCCGATGCCGAGTTCAGGGTTAAATTGAGCACTGGTAGCAAAACCGAGTCCGCCAATAAGTCCTGCAAAGGCATCTGAAACGATGTCGCCAAACATATTACCTGCTACAATAACGTTGTAATTTTCAGGGTTTTTGGTAAGCCACATTGTCATTGCATCAATGTTCACATCTTCAACCCGGATGTTTGGGTATTCATTTTTACTCATTTCCTGCGCAATCTTCAGCATCATGCCTGAAGTTTCGCGGATAACATTGGGTTTTTCACAAACGGTAATTTTCTCAAAACCTCGCTTTTTCGCATATTCAAAAGCTGCTTTGACAATACGGCTTGTATATTTTTTAGTGAAGATCCGGGTTGATACAGCCAACTCAGGGCGAGGGCACCATGCAAAGTTCGATTTGAACTTGGGATGAGTCATCAGGGCATCATAAACCTGATCACCGGGATTGGTCCATTCCACGCCACCATACAAGCCTTCTGTATTCTGGCGGAAAATCATCACATCAATGACAGGTTCCTCAATGGTGTCATTTTTTCCTCTTCTGATAAAATTCAGCGGATTACCGGGCAAAGTCTGGCATGGGCGCATACAGATATCAAGGTCAAACATTTGACGCATTGTAACGATTGGACTGTAATAGGTATAGCCCTTTCCCTGAAGCTCCGGAGCCAGTTCAGCGGCTGTTTTGTCTTTGGGTTTTGACGTGATAGCACCAAACAGTGCAATTTTGTGTTTTTTGAGCAGCTCAATGGTGCGGTCGGGCAGGGGATTGCCTTCTTTGCACCAGAATTCCCAGCCAATGTCACCATGTACATATTCTGCTTCAAAACCTGCAGCATCCAGTACCCGGATGGTTTCTTCCAGTACAACTTTTCCTATGCCGTCGCCGGGCATTGTAACGATAGTTCTTTTTGCCATTTCTGATTTATTTTGGTTGTTGAATTGTTCCCGATCAGTGTG
>JAAXUD010000044.1 GCA_013336205.1 Lentimicrobium sp.
ATGCAAAGATAGGCGTAAAGTAATAGCGGATTCACCCTTTTATTTTTACAAGGGGCATAGATTTAAGCTAAATGCCTAATCAACAAGTGTATAGTAGATTAAAAGACGCATCTTTCCTTCTGTTGCTTCTGTGCCTTTCAGTGTGACCCTGTTCCCGGTCAGCGATGAACCAACAGCAAAAAGCATCAGGCCGTAGTCGGGTTCATCAGGGTTCAGTAACCTGTCCTGAATATACCTTGTTATTCTGAACTGGTATGATTTTCCGGAATTGGATGTTCCATCTATAAAGGCGGAACCTTCGTCTTCATCAGGAAGTGAAGTGTACAAACCGGCACTGGTAATCTTTTTCAGGGCGATCGTAGCTGGTACTGCGTAAACGCCGCTTGTATCATCAACATTGATAATAAGCAGGGCTTCGGTAACAGCCATTTTCTTTTGGGCAGCCAATGCTTTCAGATGGGGAATCCTAAGCTTGACTTTTGCGCCGGCCATTGCCTGAATATACAGGTGCTGGGCCCCGATGGTGGTGTCTCCGTTAAATTGTTGTATCAGTTCAGGTTGAGCACCAGCGTATTCGTAATGATTGTAATTATTAAACCGGGCACTGTATGATCCAATCGGGAAATCGATGGTTGTGGTATCGGTAGCATTGTGGTAATATAACTTCAGTCTCGAAACGGCATCAAGCAGGTTTAAGTAGAGTATAGAACCTGTTCCGGGAGTAGTAGCCTGGGCTGAGGTGATGAAAAGCCCCTTGAATACTTTCTGGAAATTTACGTTATTCTTAAGGGTGTTTGTATCGGCTGTTATCAGTTTGTTTGCAAACTCCGGAGTAAGAACGATCCTCATATGCGGCGGCATAAAATTGCCATCAACTGAATCAGCTTTTAGAAGATTAGGAACAAAAGTGGCCTGTCCGATAATTTCAGGTAGCAACGGAATCGTGCGTGTTGAGTAATAGGCAGAATCGTAACTGAGTGAATCAGCTATTTCATAAACGCTGATTGTTTTTGCAGTCAGCGAATCTCCGAATATACCTTTGTAGGTAAGCGTAAGCACCAGCGAATCCGCAACCGGATTTTCCCCAAAAGTAATATTGTTCTTCGAAAGCTGGTATTGTGTATAAATTGAAGCGGTGGTCGTCCCGAAAATCGGGTCAGCAATACTGCCGAGAAGGTTCAACGAGAGCTCATCCGTGCGCAATGAATCTTCGGGTATAGTATAAGCGATCAGGCTTGATGTATCAATTAACCCCATATTTAAATGATCTCCCGGAGGAAGGAGATCAAGACCAATAAGATCGGGTTCTTTTGCACAGGAAATAGCAGCAATGCCAAGAACTACAAAAGTGTAGTATAATAAAAATCTGTTTTTCAGCACGTTAAAAAAAATTACAGCGTAATATTTAGCAATACAAGATTACGGCTTATTCTGTTCCAAGCCTTTGGGAATTCAGAATTTTATCATAAAAATTGTTATAAGTATCCACGAACCGGTCCAGAGGTTGGTAGGGTAGCATTGGTTTACCCGATTCATTGGCATAATCAAGCAATTCCTGGTTAACCGTTTCGCTACCGATGATAATTCCTTCCGAAAAATCTATGGCAGCTTTCATCATGTTAACGTAGGTTGGCTTTTTAAAGTGTTTGAGGTCTTTATTTGTGATACCGTCGAGTTTAATTTTGTTGCCGAAGTCTTTATTCAGGGCTTCTTCAAAATCATCGTCATAAATGGAGATCACCAGACGGGTGTCGGAAAATAACGGGTTGTCGCGATAAGCCCGCTTGATGTACATAGGCACAAGGCTGGTCATCCAACCATGGCAATGCACAAGATCAGGAGCCCAGCCAAGTTTCTTTACGGTTTCAATAACGCCTCTGGAGAAGAAAATTGACCTTTCTTCATTGTCCTTGAAAAACTTGTTGTTTTTATCACGGAACATGTACTTGCGCTGAAAGTAGTCATCATTGTCGATAAAATAAATCTGCATTCTGGCTGACTGAATAGAGGCAACCTTTATGATGAGCGGGTGATCTGTATCATCAATAATCAGGTTCATTCCCGATAAGCGGATGACTTCATGCAGTTGATTTCTACGTTCATTAATGTGCCCGAACCGGGGCATAAAGGTACGTATCTCACGCCCTCTCTCCTGTATCCCCTGTGGCAGGTGTCTGCCTACATAACCCATCTGACTGTCTTTCAGATAGGGTATAATTTCCTGAGATACAAACAGTATCCTGGTTTTTTCCATAATTCTCCCGGTAACTTGTCCAAACAAAGTGCAAAATTAGCAAAAATTATACAAACTTTTACTGTTTCAACTTATTACAGGCTTGTTAATCAGTGCAAAACGGTTTCAAAAATTGAAAAAAGCTTACATGGAATTAATCTCTATACTTTGAGTTTCAGTGGGTTAAACGAAATCAAATTTTGAAATCAGGCATTTTGGTACCCGAAATTTTTTTTAACATTTATGCAAACGATTGCACTGCGATTTTTCTTATTTATAATCATTCTAAGTTAAGTAATTGAAAATGACCTGATAAGATTTAAAATAAGTAAAAAAATTGTTTCTGATTATTTTTGAGCATACCAAATAGTTATAATTTTGCCTCGTTTATAAATCATTCCTGACAGACCCTGATTTTCACCCTGCTACATAAAACTGAACTAACTTTAAAACAATCTGTAATGAATAAAATTATCATCCACCCGATCATTGACATTGTTCCGGCTGAAAAGATTACTTTTTTATTTGAAGGAAAAGAGATATCAGGCGAAAAGGGTTTCACCATTGCAGCGGCGCTGCACCAGGCCGGATTTCCAGTCCATAGTCATAGCCTTCGCAACCGGGAGCGCAGTCTTGAATGCGGAATAGGGAAATGCGGCGCCTGTGAAATGCTGGTCGATGGTCAGATAAAGCGCATTTGTATTACAACGGTTGACAATGTTAAAGAAGTACAGGAAATACCGCATGATTTTGCGCCTTCGCTGATTGAACCAGATAAAAAATCACCCACCAGAATTTTTAAAACGGTGGTGGCCATTATTGGTGCCGGCCCTGCTGGCCTCGCTGCCCGTGAGGAACTAAATCGTCATGGCGTCGACAATATTGTAATTGACAATAACGATCGGATTGGTGGTCAGTTTTTAATGCAGACCCATCAGTTCTTCTTTTTCGAGAAGGAAAAGAAATTTGGCGGTATGCGTGGATTCGATATTGCCCAAACCCTGGCCGGCGACGACCACACGGGCATTTTCCTGAACTCAACCGTTTGGGATCTGCTTGAAGGTAAAAGGATTGCTGTTAAGAATATAAAAACCGACGAAATCTATTACGTTGATGCGGAATATCTGGCCATTGCCACTGGTGCAGTTCCATTTATGCCTGCATTTGAAAATGACGATTTGCCTGGTGTATATACTGCGGCTGTTGTCCAGAAAATGATGAATACAGAGCTGACCCTGCTGGGTAAAAATGTATTGACGGTTGGTGCCGGGAATATTGGTTACCTCACCTCCTATCAGTTGATGCAGGCAGGTGCTAATGTAAAAGCCATCATAGAGGCTCAGTCTGTTGAAGGAGGCTTTCCTGTGCAGGCGAACAGGGTCCGTCGCTTAGGCATTCCGGTTATTTTGTCGCACATCCTGCTTAAAGCCATTCCAAACGAGAATCATGACGGTATAGTAGGTGCGGTTGTAGCCGAATGTAAAAATTTTCAACCGATTCCCGGCACCGAAAAAGTTATTGAAGGAATAGATGCCATTAATATCTGCACCGGCCTCGTACCTGATGACCAATTGCTGATAAAAGGCAATGAAGTATTTGGACGCGCCTGTTTCGGAGCAGGGGATGCCATCCGGATAGGCGAAGGCACCAGTGCTGTGCTCCGGGGCAAACAGGTCGCTTTTGAAATTATGAGCGAAATCGGAACCCGTTTTAGTTATAATGAGTTTCTGAAAGTATCAAAGGAATATATCGACTCCCAGCAGCATCCTACCCGGGTGATTGAAATGCCCGCATTGCCAACCGCTGAAAGAATGGCCGCCAAACCCTTTGTTCAGATTGATTGCCTTTACGGATTTGCCTGTAACCCTTGTGAATTTGCCTGCCCTCATGGAGCCATTACCAAAACCTCGACCAGCACAGTTCCGCAGATAGATTTCGACAAATGTATCGGCTGTATGGATTGTGTTTATCAATGTCCGGGCCTGGCTATTTTCGGTTATCATATCGGTAAAGATTGGTTGTTTCTGCCGATTGAATATCACGTAGACGAAAAGGCTGAAGTCTATCTGGTCGACAACAATGGGAATAAGCTTGGAGAAGGCATCGTTGAGAAAATTCTTAAGAAACCGAATAAGACCAATATCGCCAGGGTGAAGGCTATAGATGTTCATGGAAGTGATTTGGTAAATGTCCGCGGATTTATTGTGAAGGATAATTATCCTGCAGCAGTCAGTATGACACCGGTAGGTTATGACAAGGAAGAGGAAATGTATGTCTGCCATTGCGATGATGTTACACTCAGCGAAGTTTTGGAAACAATCGGTGATCGTAAGTTCATTTCGGTGGATGAGGTAAAGCACACTACACGACTTGGTATGGGCGCTTGTCGCGGAAAGCGTTGTATTCCCCGGTTAAAACAAACGCTGCGTAATTACGATATTTCTATAGTTGGCGATGCTACGCCCCGCGGACCATTGTCCAACCAGCTATCAATGGGTGAACTTTACCCACGCGATGTGCATGAAGAGGTATACATAAGCGCCAATGGCAGCAGGCCGAAGGTTGTGAAGGTAAAATCCCTCGTTGCAGGTGGCGGTATCGGTGGATCTGCCTTGTTCCGCTACCTGTCTGAGGCTGGGGAACAGCCGGTGCTGATCAACGCGGGTCGTGGCGCATCGTGGCGAAATATTGCCGGTGGCCGTCCCGCATTCAGTCTTCCAGAAATTGCCGATATCGCAAGACACAATCTCGAGATTTTTAAAGATCTGCAAACCAGACAGGATGTTAACTTCAGGCAGATTAACTATGTAACATTTGCCCATGACGAAGCTATGTACCGGGCCCTGGAAGAATCAAGGTCATGGTCTGATGCCTGGATGGTGGGGCCGAAAGACTATGGTAAGGAGATATCATCCTACATAAATCCAAAGCTGGATAATTACCTGGGGGCGTTAATCACCCGCGATTGCTGGCAGGCCACCCCTGGCCGTGTTATCGATCTGATCCGCCGCATAGGAATTCACAGTGGTGGAACAGTGAAGGAAGATTGCAAACTGATTGATGTCAGGCGTGATGGGACCCTTTACCGCATTTTGGTCCAGGATCACGAAAAGCAATATGTTGAATATCAGACTGAAGTGTTTATTAATGCCCTTGGGCCGGAAGCCGGAAAATTTGCTGATATGCTTGGACTGGTAACAGGGATGTATCCGGTTAAACATCAGGCATTTATTACACGCCGTTTACCAATGATGGGACTTAATGGCCGTCCGCTCGATATGATCATTGACCGCAGAAAGTATAAGGGTTTTGTGGCTGTTTATGGACAACAGCTGGCCGAAACAGGCCAGATTATCGGATGCGCCTCTCCAGCCGTTGAGCCTATGGAAACGGACAAAAACCTGAAAATAAACTCACAGCAATTTCTTGAAATAGCTTCCGAAGTGTTTGTTAACTGGTTTCCGAACCTGTCATCTGTAGGTTTCCAGGCGGTTTGGGCCGGTTATTACGTTGAACCCCGGATGATAATTGACCCGGATCTGGGTTTGTTTGTGGGGCTTCGCGGACAGGGATTCATGCTGGGTCAGTATCTGGCCAAAATGTATGTTGATAAACTTATGGGAAAACCGGTTCCTTCCTATTTTGAAAGACTTAAACTAAGTGGCGATGGTTTGCCGGAAAAAGCATTCAAGTAGAGTTTATTAACATTCCGGATTTTTCATCAGGATATTAATAATACCAAAGCCCTTTAGTTTCGGTCATTCTGTTGCATTTGTGAAAGATAGACCCGAATAAATATTTGTTAATAACAATAATAATTTCTACTTTTGCACCCCTTAAACCTGAAACAATAAGAGCCGTGGATTACCTGAAGCAATTTGTAATCCCATTTGTAGGATTAAGTGCTGGTAATCATCAGTTTGAATTTGAAATTGATGATAAGTTCTTTGCATCTTTTGAGTACTCAGAAATCAAAAAAGCCAGGGTTACAGTCAGTCTTGACCTGAACAAACAGGAGCGGATGCTGGTATTGAATTTTTCTCTTTCAGGCACCTTGCAGGTTCGTTGCGATCGTTGTCTGGATGAATTCGACATGCCGGTTGAATCTTTTGAAGAGTATTTTATCAAATTTGGCCTTGAACACAGGGAAGAAGACGATAACATACTGGTTATTGCTGAAAATGAAACCCATATTGATGTGGCCCAGTTGATTTTTGATTATCTTAGCCTTTCGGTACCTTACAGGGTTGTTCATCCTGACGATGAGAACGGAGTCAGTCAATGTAACCCCGAGGTTATTAAAAAGATAGAAGAACTTTCAGCACGCAAAGAAAATGAATCTCAATGGGATGCATTAAAAAACCTGAATCTCGAATAAGTATTAACCATAATAAAGATTAAAAGTAATGCCAAATCCAAAACATAGGTTTTCCAAAACCAGGACAGCTAAAAGAAGAACACATTATAAAGCCGTAGCTCCAACTGTAAGCATCTGCTCTAATTGTGGAACATCTGTACTTTACCACAGGGTTTGCTCAGAATGTGGTTATTATAAAGGAAAGCTTGCTATTGAGAAAGCAACAACTGCATAAGTATCTGTATTTTGCATACACGCTTTCCTAAACAAAACCAAACCAGATGAGAGTCGGTCTAGATGTTATGGGTGGTGATTTTGCCCCTGCTGCTACAATAGCCGGGGCAATTCTGGCTCAGAAGGAACTATCACCGACTGATCGGATTGTGCTGATTGGTGACAAACACGTCATTCTTGACGAATTGTTGCGCCATAAGTGCGATCCATCTGTCTTTGATTTTGTGCAGGCGCATGAAGTAATCGGCATGGGCGAACATCCAACACATGCCATTATCCGAAAGCCGGATTCCAGTATAAGCATTGGTTTTAAGCAACTAAAAAACAAAAAAATAGATGCATTTGCAAGCGCCGGAAGTAGCGGGGCTATGCTGGTTGGTGCAATTTACAGCGTTAATAACATACAGGGTGTTATAAGACCCTGTACTTCGGCTGTGTTACCTCAGGAGAATGGCGGACTTAGTCTCTTACTCGATGTGGGAACCAATCCGGATGCAAAACCCGACGTAATGTACCAGTTTGGACTTTTAGGTTCAATTACTTCGAATAATGTTTATAAAGTTGCCAATCCCAGGGTGGCGCTACTCAATATCGGACACGAAGAAGGAAAAGGTAACCTGCTGAGCCAGGCTACTTATCAGTTGATGAAAGAGACTAAAGATTTCAACTTTGTAGGTAATATCGAAAGTCGTGATCTCTTGCGTAATAAAGCTGATGTTATCGTCTGTGATGGATTTACCGGAAATATTGTTTTAAAGAATATTGAAGGCATGTTCCGCATTATGATGAAACGGGGTTTAACAGATGATTACTTTGCCCGTTTTAATTATGAAAATTATGGGGGAACTCCGGTTCTGGGTATCAATTCTACTGTTATACTTGGTCATGGAATATCAAATGATATAGCTATAAAAAATATGTTGTTACTAGCCCGTGACGTTTATCAGGCCAAATTATCACAAAAAATTAAACGCGCCCTGGCCCGCGTTTCTGTTGTAATCAGAGATTAACCTATTTTTCCACAGAAAATAACTGATGACAAGGATAAAAGCTGCAATTACCGGTGTAGGGGGATTTGTCCCGGACTACATCCTTACCAATGATGAGTTAAGTAAAATGGTTGATACTTCCGATGAGTGGATAATGACCCGGATCGGTATCAAGGAGAGGCATATTCTGAAAGGTGAGGGGAAGGCTACGTCTGACATGGGCGCTGAAGCTGTGAAACAACTGCTGGCTAAAACCAACACAAATCCCGATGAAATTGATTTGATTATTTGTGGTGTTGTTACACCTGACATGCTTTTTCCGGCTACAGCCAATATTATCGCTGACAAAACCGGCATCCGCAATGCATTTGGTTTCGATATGAATGCCGGTTGTTCCAGTTTCCTTTATGCACTTACCACTGCTTCGAAGTATATTGAGTCAGGTTCTCATAAAAAAGTTATAGTCATCGGTGCCGATAAAATGTCCTCCATCGTTGATTACACCGATCGGGCCACTTGTCCGATTTTTGGTGATGGCGCCGCTGCTGTTCTCTTAGAGCCTACATTTGAAGACGTAGGTGTGATGGATGCCATCCTGCAAAGTGACGGAATCGGTCGGAATCATTTGCACCAGAAGGCAGGGGGTTCGGCAAAGCCACCAACACACGAGACCATAGAAGCACGGGAGCATTTTATTTACCAGGAAGGCCAGCCGGTTTTCAAATGGGCTGTATCAAAGATGGCTGATGTATCAGTAGAAATGATGGATCGTCATGGCATTACTCCTGAAACCCTTACCTGGCTGGTTCCTCATCAGGCCAATATGCGAATTATTGAAGCAACAGCCAACCGCATGGGGATAAAAAAAGAGCAGGTAATGATCAACATACAACGATATGGCAATACCACTTCAGCTACGCTGCCGCTTTGTCTCTGGGAATGGGAAAGTCAACTGCGCAAAGGCGACAATATTATCCTGGCAGCTTTCGGCGCCGGATTTACCTGGGGATCGCTTTATCTGAAGTGGGCTTATGACGGGGTAGATGGGAAAAGTCTAAAGTAAAAAGTCTAAAGTTTAAAGTAAAAAGCCGGGCTGTCTGTTTCGGGCAGACAGGTTCACAGTATACCCGACCTGGCGCGGTGGAGGCTGGCTCAATGTAAAAGGGCTGAAGTCCAAAGTCTAAGATTCGGGGTTCAGATCTACCGCACCTCTGATTCAAATACAGTTTTGATGGGGTTTCATCTCATAGGCAAACTTAAAACCATTAGTCTTTCAAGGAAGTAAAGCCTGGAAATATCCTGTCTGGGTTACTTGTTGCATTGAGTTATTTTGTAATAACCTGTAGCTTTGATTATGGATTTTTCATAGCCAATATTGACTTTTTATTTAATTGCCGCACCATGATACCTAATATTGTAAGTTTTAGCATTGATCAGGCTGATTACACTGAAGTTTCCAGGAGAATCCGATACACGGTTTTTGTGGAAGAACAAAAGGTGCCCGAAGACCTGGAGTATGATGAATTCGAGTCTGATTGCCGCCACTACCTGATGTTTATTGGTGACACCGAGGTCGCGACCTGCCGGTGGCGGTTTACTTCAAAAGGAATCAAACTGGAACGGTTTGCAGTTCTTTCGCAATACCGTGGCAAAGGGCTTGGAGATTTGCTCGTAAAACATGTTCTTGGAGAGGTTTTGCCAGTAGGAAAAACAGTTTACCTGCATGCGCAGGAAAAGGTAACCGGATTTTATGAAAAACTGGGGTTTAAGGCTTATGGAGAGATTTTTGAGGAAGCCGGAATCTGGCATTATCTTATGAAATTTGAGGGCTGAATTACCTCAATTCTGTGTCTGTCCACTTTCCTTCAGCGAAAGTGCTGAGCATTTTAAACCCACAATTCTTAATTTCAGCTTTGGCTTCCTCAAACCACATGCTCACCTCATGGGGCTGGTGAGCGTCGCTGCTCAGGGTGATTCTTACGCCGCGTTCCTGCATTCTTTTGAGAATATATTCGCCCGGAAATAAACTTTCGCTGCGGCCTTTATAAACACCCCGGGTATTCACTTCAACAATCAGGTCTTTTTCAGCAATCAGGGCAACAGTTTCGTTTACCAGGTTAAGGTACCATTGCTCATCTTCATTAAACCAACGGCCCTGGTTGTGCATCTTTATCTTATCAAGGTGGCCGATGATGTCGAACTCTTCTTCATGGATCATCCTGTTTATCTGTTGCCAGTATGCGGTAACCCCTTTGCGGATATCGCCGCCAAACAACTCATTTAAGCCATTATCGTAAGTTTCACGCTTCGGTCCATCGATAAACCAGAGGATATCGTTGTGACTGTTTTTAACCAGGTGCACGCTGCCAATAATGTAGTCAAGGCCAAGGCTTGATTTTAGTGCTGAAAAACCATAACTAAGCCCGGGAATATAATCTGCTTCTAGCGCAAGCAAAATATCCAGCCTGCCTTCATATACTTCGCGTAGCCGCTTTACTTCTGCCACATAAGCAATCTCGGTACCGGCCTGCAGGGCGAAGGTGTTTTCAAATGGCAGCACTGAATGTTCGGAAAAGCCAAGCGAGGTAAAGCCCTGCCTGATGGCTTCCTCAACATATGCTATCGGTTCGGATGAGCCATCGGAATAACGGGAGTGGGTGTGATAGTTATGGAGTGCTTTCATTTTTAAACTTATTTGGTATAGGACAACAACAGACCTGCTTTCATTGAATTTACGCGCTCATTATATAGAACAACCTGGTTGAGCGATAAGATGCGTGATTAATCGCGTTACAGCGGTATATTGGATTCCATTTATTGATTCAACTTAGCTTTTCTCTGTTTGTACCTGAAATAGGGCATGTTTCGCATCTACAACGATATAAACCTTATCGCCGCGGCGCAGGGTTTCTGTAACCTGAATTGAGCAGTTTTCGCCCTTTTGAGTACTGGTAACCGGATTGAGCTCAACCCGCATCTCTTTCACTTCCGCTTCATAAGCACCTGTCGTAGGACCGATTACCAGTATATTGTCACCGGTATTCAGCGAATGCGATTCAATTTTTAATTCAGCTACATTTAATTTCGTGAAAAAGTTAACGACCTTTCCGACGTAAACTTTCTTTTGTGAAGCCTGTGAACCATACCGTTCCGACCATTCACCGGTCTTTTCGCCCAGGTAATAGCCACCCCAGAATCCGCGGTTATATACTTTGTTAACCTCACTGG
>JAAXUD010000900.1 GCA_013336205.1 Lentimicrobium sp.
CAAATTCCCCACCATAGCAGGGGAATTTGGTTAATGGCAGTTCCCGTGGTTGATGGCATTTACACCGTTGTTGGTCCGATAGTAATTACCTTGCTACTTCGTTACGTTTCAGGTGTTCCAATGCTTGAGAAGAAATGGGAAGGAAGGACTGATTGGGAAGAATACAAAGCGAGGACACCGGTTTTTATTCCATTCGTTAATTTGCTGAAAGGGAAATAGTCTGATTCCTGAAAATTCATTTTTCCTCTCCCCTTTCAATTGCTTTTATATGTTTATCGTATAAAAAGGTTTTTCATTTATTCTTTTCCTGATTCCTATCCCTTTTTATACCTTCGCAGCAGTTTTAAAAAACCTTGCACACCCCTTATTTATATCGTAAACTGTTCATTATCATGATAAATCAGCAACTAATCAACCCTAAAAGTATTGTAGTAATTGGTGGTTCAAACGACACTACAAAGCCAGGAGGTAAAGTATTAAAGAACCTGTTAGACCACAAATTTCAGGGCAATCTTTATGTTACAAATCCAAAAGAATCTCAGATTCAGGGAATCAAATGCTATCAGAACCCAAACGATTTGCCGGATTGTGATCTAGCCATCCTGGCTATTGCAGCTAAGTTCTGCCCTGATACGATTGATTCGCTTGCACATAATAAGAATACCCGCGCATTCATCATTCTATCAGCCGGATTTCATGAAGAAAGTGAAGAGGGCGCTGTACTTGAGCAGAAAATTGTTGATACAATAAATAGCGTAAACGGATGTTTAATTGGTCCCAATTGCATCGGTGTGATGAACCCACATCATACATCGGTTTTTACGACACCCATACCTAAACTTGATCCGAAGGGTGTTGATTTTATTTCAGGTTCAGGCGCTACCGCGGTATTTATCATGGAATCAGGAATGCCGAACGGACTTTCATTTTCAAGCGTTTATTCGGTCGGCAACAGCGCTCAAATGGGGGTTGAAGAAGTGCTTCAGTACCTTGATGAAAGTTTTGACCCGGAAAATAGTTCAAAGGTAAAGTTGCTTTATATTGAAAGTGTTAACAAACCGGAGCTTTTACTAAAGCATGCTTCTTCGCTGATAAAGAAGGGATGCCGGATTGCGGCTATAAAATCAGGCAGTTCATCAGCCGGAAGCAGGGCTGCCTCTTCGCACACCGGAGCCCTGGCCAGCAGCGATTCGGCTGTTGATGCGCTGTTTCGCAAAGCCGGCATCGTAAGGTGTTATGGTCGCCAGGAACTGGCAACTGTAGCGGCAATTTTTATGCATAAACAGCTGGAGGGGAAAAATATAGCCATCATTACCCATGCCGGCGGACCTGCAGTTATGTTAACAGATGCGCTCTCGAACAATGGTCTTGAAATCCCGCATCTTGAGAGCCCGGAGTTGCTGGCTAAACTTCTGCCAGGTTCTTCGGTGGCCAATCCGATAGATTTTCTTGCTACCGGCACTGCGGCTAATCTTGGCGATATCATTGATTTTTGTGATACAGAGGCCGATAACATTGATGCAATGGCTGTAATATTCGGAAGCCCTGGATTGACAAAAGTGTATGATGTTTA
>JAAXUD010000380.1 GCA_013336205.1 Lentimicrobium sp.
TTGCTTCGAAATGTGATTTACCATCAGATCGAGCAAAACGTCGAAATTTTCACCGATTGCCTGAATGTCTTCCCAGGTGCCAAATGCCGGGTCAATTTCAAGGTAGGTGAGGGGTGCAAAACCACGATCGCCCGATGAAGGAAAGGGTGGCAGAATGTGAATTCCTCCTTTAAAGACATCGGGAAAGCAGGTATTTAATACTTTATTCAGTGCCTTCAGGTTTCCCCCCAAAGAATCCGGATAGGTAATCAACTGTACCTGATTTTTAACAGCCATTGTTTTTTCTCCTTATCCTATTTGGGTTACTTCACAGTCTTTTGAAATCAGGAAGTCAGCAAGATACCGGTGCCCTGCAATGATTTTATGTTCAGTTACCAGGATATTTTCAACAAACGGATCATGCACTTCATTTCCGCGATTTCTTTTCTGCCGGTAGGGAAGTGTGTCGATATAATTACTCGTGATAAAGACCCTGACATCCACATTCTTTAAAAGCGAGACATAGGTTCCTTCAAAAATAATTACTTTAATTCCTTTTAACCCAACTGTTTGATTAACCTTAGTACCGGCATGGTAGTCAATGGCCGGAACGACAATTGCATCATAACCTTTAACTGCATCGTTCAGGTTGTTCTGCATAAGTTGCATGTTAACCTCCTCATGAGGACCAAGCCAAAGCGGGTCGGATTTGCGTTTGGCATCATTTTCAGCAGGTGGTAAATGGAAATAGTTATCCTGGTTTAACAATACAGCCTGAATTCCCTGTTTCCCAAGTTCTACGAGTAATGCCTTGCCGGTTTCCGTTTTTCCGGAACCTGATTCTCCTGCTACAGTGATAATATAGACTGATGCTTTCAGGCTGATACGGTCGGTAATTCCGGCAGCAATAAGTTTGGCTGCCTTCACGTGTGGGTTGTCTGAATTGTTCATTGGTAAGTTTATATAGGTACTTGATTTATCCTGTTCGTGAGGCCAATATGAATATTTTTCTCAGGTATGACAATGGATGCTTTTTTCAATCCACTTATTAAAACCCAAATTGAACGATTTGAAAAAGTCAAATCGTTCAACTCAGGTAAAAATAACCAGTGGTGTGTGGGCACCACCGGTTAAACATCAACCATCAAAAACACAAAGAACGGTTTCGCTTAAAATTTATAGATCACAGAGAAATTTGTAGCCCTTCCTGTCAGAGGTCTGCCACGCATATAATTAACAGATCCATCAACAAATGCATCGCCTTCCATTTCAGTCAGACCAAATGTATTGAACAGGTTGTTTACATTAGCCCTGATGGTTAAACCTTTTGTGAGATTGTAGGAAGCAAATGCATTGACATAAGTAAAGCCGGGTAATACAACCACATTGTCGAACTGGGAAAATACTTTCGTAGTTCCGATCAGGCTGAATCCGATGGCTGCTTTTGCAAATCTGTAAGCCGGATTGATATTGAACATAAGATCCGGAACCCTGCGTGGCGTATTCCCTTCCTGATCAGGGTTGTTGCTCTTTAGGATTGTGGCTTTGGTATAGGTTGCTCCTCCGGTTAATTCAAAGTCGCCAACGTTTACTGCACCATCAAGCTCAAGGCCATATGACTGATATTCAATGTTGAATACTTTTTCGAATTCCGAATTCTGCTCAGATAACAGCGCATAGAAAGCTGTAGCATTAAAAGCATAATGGCTGGCTTTGTATTTAAACCCTAACTCTGCCTGTGAAATTTCGTCTGCATCAAGGCCTTCAATCGTTTTTCCTTCAGCATTGATGTATGGTGAATAGAGTAATCTGTCGGCATTGGCTCTGGCTCCTTTACTGTATCTGGCAAATACTGCCTTGTTTTCATCAAGTTTGTAATTTGCACCTAATGAATAGGAAAGGTAACTGTAGTCGTAATTGACCGGGTTCGGATTTGCATTGTCAAGTACAGTAGTGGTAGAATCAATTGCCGACATTTCACCATCGTTGTTTACATCAACGGGCGTCTGCATGTTGCTTAAATAGTATCCGTAAGCTGATCCATAGTCATATCTGAGGCTGGCATCAACATTCAAATCGCTGGTAATGTCAACACCTACATTGGCATAGGGCGCATCAATACTGTATCGCATGTCATAGCCCCTGGTGCAGCAATTGCCCCAGGCAGGAACGCCATGTGCATACAGGCCGTTCTCGGTAGCGGCTTCACCATTGGCTTTGGTTAAATTGATCAGCCTGGAACCTTCGGTAGTAACATCGGTTACATATGCCTGCCACAGCCAGGTCATGTCGATGCGCTGGTAGGCTTTGTAGTATCCGGCAGTGAGGTGTATTTTATCATTGAACGATTTGGTAAGGTAAAAATCGTTTGTAAAATTGTCGAGACTGTTCATCTCAACATCAAAGCTGTGAACCGTCATCAGCAGTCCGTTTCCGTTCAGATTGGCTAACTGATCACTGGTAAGGGGAACGTCGGCGCCTTCACCATTTGCATAGCTGGCGGTATATCCATCACCGGCAATTGAGGTGGCTATATTGTCGGCAGTATTTATCCCCAGCGGGAAAGGAGAGTTGAATGATCCTTTATTGAAAGCCATCCTTGCCTTGTTTTTTACATTCCAGCCATCGCCGAGGTCAAATGCGAATTCAGTGCCAAAAGCATAGGAAATCGGATGCATTCCATCGGCAATGTTGGTGGTTCTCAGGTTCCCATTGCCATCAACACCTGTAAGTTTCTGGAAATAGGGGCTTTGAAGGGTGGCGGTCAGTGCATCGTAACCTTCAATAGATTCAAACGTCGGATCACCCGCCGTACCGGTTCCTTTAACTGGCATGGGCATGTAGCTTATGGCCCTGTCGTTGAGGTATTTAAAATATACACGGGCATAGCCGGTTTTAAAATTTTTAGTCAGATTGGCTTTTATCTGGCCTCCGTAATTACCTGCATAACCTGCTTGCCTTGGGCCTTCTCCCTGACGGAAAAACCCGCCGACATGAAAACTGACATCATTGGCTATAGGTGAACCATATTCAAAATCTGTTCTGAATGAATTATAGTCAACACCCAGCGATGTTCCTATGCTTCCACCTTCCTGAGCACCTGTTTTACTGATGAAATTTATGATTCCTGCAGGTGAATTACTTGCGAAAGTTGAGGCTGAACCACCTTTGATGGCTTCAATCCGGGCAATTGTATAATCGGCACGTAAATATATATCAGCATTTCCGAACGAAATATCGCCAAATTGCATTACCGGTAGTCCATCTTCATGAAGCTGAAGAAATTTAGACCCTCCGGATGTGATCGGAATACCTCTGACAGAGATGTTGGCATTTCCTTCACCTCCGGTAGCTTCTGAATGGATACCGGGTATCGCTTTAAATATCTCAGCCGTGGTAACAGCTCCGAATTCTTCGATAGCTTTTGGTTTGAGTGTTGAAACATTTACACTCGACTCGAGTGCCGATTTGGGATTAACAACACCTGTTACAACAATCTGATCAAGACCAATTAAATCTGTGGAAATTGCAAAATCAAGTGTTAATTTTTGCCCGGCAGCAAGTGTAACAGACGATTCCTTACTGCTGTATCCTACGTAGGATACAGCCAGGGTTATGTTTCCTGCACCGACATTCTCAAGCAGGTACGATCCATCAATGTCGGTGATGGTTCCTTTTGTAGTACCCTTGATCATGATGGTTGCCCCAATCAGGGTTTCACCGGTTTGGGAATCGGTAATTTTTCCGCCTACCGAACCGGTTCCTTGTGCAAATAACACCACCGGGCTAAGGAGTAAAACTAAAAGCAGTTGTTGTAATTTCTTTTTCATAATTCAGATTTTGTTAACATTAGCAGTTACGTTAAAAGTGAATAACAGGGTTGAACAGACATTAAATTGCCTTGTTGTGGGAGGCAAATATATATTATGTAAATAGCTGAGTCAATAGACTTTCCGGTTCCGCAAACGTTTTCGGATTTCAACCGGTTCCGCAACCGGTTGTTGTTGATAT
>JAAXUD010000901.1:0-771 GCA_013336205.1 Lentimicrobium sp.
GGCATCCGGTATTTTTCCGCAAAGTCGCTGGCAAACTTTCTGAAAAGCAGTACGATATCATCTTTCCGTTCCCGCAAAGGCGGAATGTAAATTGGAACAGTATTTAACCTGTAATAAAGGTCCTGCCTGAACTTGCCCTTATTGATTGAATCAGGGATATCGACATTGGTGGCCGCAACCACGCGAACATCGGTTTTGATCATTTTTGAGGAACCCACCCGCATAAACTCGCCTGTCTCGAGCACCCTCAGCAGCCTGACCTGGGTTGACAGCGGGAGTTCAGCGACTTCATCAAGAAAAATGGTTCCACCGTTTACTACCTCAAAATAGCCTTTGCGGGACTCATGTGCCCCGGTAAAGGATCCTTTTTCATGACCAAAAAGCTCTGAATCAATGGTTCCTTCAGGGATAGCACCGCAGTTAACCGCTATGTAAGGGCCATGCTTGCGGGCGCTAAGGTTATGAATTATCTGCGGGAACACCTCCTTGCCTACCCCACTCTCTCCGTTTATAAGAACGGTGATATCAGTTGCAGCAACCTGCCGTGCAATGTCAATAGCCCTGTCTAGTAATGCCGAATGGCCAATAATTCCGAACCGCTGCTTTATCGATTGAATATCCATTATATTATGCAACTCCCTTATTGAGAATTGAACTGCAAAATTACTAAATCACCGGCAGTAAATGACATAAAGCAGTTAAAAAACTGACATTTTGTCAAAACGAAGTATTCATGGTCAGGGAGAAAAGCTAGATTTCTGAATCCAGAGA
>JAAXUD010000901.1:781-1569 GCA_013336205.1 Lentimicrobium sp.
AAGGTTTATAAAGCTTTAAGCACTTCTCAGATCCAGCACCGAATCAGTTCAATAGCTACAAATTATAAATTCCGGCTTTATACTTTGCAAGATTCTCTGGTTTAATATACCATTCAATGGTTTCAGCAAGTCCCTGGCGGATATCGTATTCCGGCTGCCAGGCTGTAAGTGTGGTAAGCTGTTTATTATCGCCCCAAAGGCGGAACACTTCTGAATTTTCAGGTCTGAGCCGCTGATCATCGGTAATAAAACTAACATCGCTTTGCATCAACTCCTTTATCAGGTTGAGTGTTTCAGCCATTGATATTTCAGTGTTTGAGGCGATGTTAATTTCGCGGCCAATGGTTTCATCGCAGCCGGCAATGGCCAGAAAACCTTCTGCCGTGTCTTTCACATAATTAAAATCGCGCGTTGGTGTAAGATCGCCGAGCTTAATTTCTTTCATGCCGCTGGCGATTTGCGTAATAATGGTGGGAATTATTGCCCTGGCCGACTGCCGGGGTCCATAGGTATTGAAGGGACGGGCAATGGTAACCGGCATATTAAATGCATTGTAAAAACTCAAAGCCATGGCATCAGCCCCAATCTTAGAAGCTGAGTAAGGCGATTGAGGCTGTTTTGGATGCTTCTCATCAATGGGCACATACTGAGCCGTGCCATAAACTTCAGAAGTAGAGGTAACAATAAGCCTTATGCCTCCCAGTTCTTTCGCAGCCTGGCATACGTTCAGCGTTCCCCTGATATTGGTATCGACATAAGTGTCAGGTGCATGGTAGGAATATGGAATT
>JAAXUD010000045.1 GCA_013336205.1 Lentimicrobium sp.
CTGAATAAAATTTCAGGCCCCTTGCTCGATCGTATCGATATACAGGTGGAAGTAGTACCGGTTCCTTTCCGCGAACTTACCGATGTGAGAATCTCAGAAAAAAGCGATACCATCAGGGAAAGGGTGGTTAAAGGCAGGCAGGTTCAGGAAGAGCGCTATAAAGACAATAAGGGTATCCATGCAAATGCGCAAATGACCACTAAAATGTTACGCACTATTTGTAAACTGGACGAAACCGGTCAGGCTCTTTTGAAAAATGCGATGGAAAAACTCAGCCTTTCGGCAAGGGCTTACGACCGTATTTTAAAGGTAGCCCGCACCATTGCCGACCTGGATGCCAGCGAAGACATACGACCCGATCACCTGGCCGAAGCCATTCACTACCGCAGTCTGGACCGCGAAACCTGGGGTGGCTAAACCCTATTTGTTTACTTTTGCACTATGATTGTACGCATTCTTCTTATTTCATTCAGATATCTTGTTTACCTCTTCCGGGCCAAAAACCGCCATGGTATTCATTCTCCGTTTGTTTATGATTTTATAAATAAAGTCCTTAACGATAAAACAGCATATCCCGAATACAAGCTGGTGGAGGAAAAGAGGCGCGCCTTACTCAGAAACGGGAACCTGGTTGAGATTATAGACTTTGGCGGTTCAAAAAGCAGAATAGGTTATTCAACACATTTGCGCCGGGTTAAGGACATTGCCGCGAAAGCAGGAATACCAGTAAAATATGGAAGGCTGCTATACAGGATTGTCAGGTACTTTAAGCCTTCCACTATGCTTGAAATGGGTACGTCATTGGGTATCAGCACCATGTATCAGGCCACAGCCGCACCAGCCGGCAAATTTCTTGCAATGGAAGGTTGTGCTTCTACAGTTGAATTTGCTGTTAACAACCTGAATGCCATCAACATTCCGGATGTACATTTCACTGTAGGCAACTTCGACAAGGTATTACCGGGTTTATTGAAAAACACCGGAGTGATTGATTATGCTTTTATCGATGGCAATCATACAAAAAAAGCAACCCTGAATTATTTCGGACAGTTAATTCAACATACAGGCAACGATTCTGTTTATATTTTTCACGATATACATTGGTCGGCTGAAATGGAACAGGCCTGGGAAGAGATAAAAAAGCATGAAAATGTTACTGTCACCATCGACTTGTTTTTTATGGGGCTGGTTTTCTTCAGGAAAGAACTGAGCCGGCAGCATTTTATCATAAGATTCTGACAATTATATTTAAATTTGTTCGTTCAGTAAAGAAAAACCGCATGAACCAGGAAATTATACATCTTGATGAAATAACCCGCTTCTTCAAAGTCGGGACTGAAACAGTCCGCGCCCTCAGGGGGGTTACAATGAGCATAAAAAGAAACGAATTTGTTGCCCTGATGGGGCCTTCCGGTTCGGGAAAATCGACCTTAATGAACCTGCTGGGCTGTCTCGATACCCCTTCAGGAGGTAGTTACTGGCTCAATGGCAAAGATGTGAGTAAACTTCAGGATAATGAACTGGCTGAAATCCGGAATAAAGAAATTGGATTTGTTTTTCAGACATTCAATCTTTTACCCCGGCTTACAGCGCTTGAAAACGTTGCACTCCCGATGATCTATGCCGGTTTTGCCAAGCCACAGCGTAACGAAAGGGCGATGCAGGTTCTTGAAGATGTAAAGCTTACCGACAGGGTTAAACACAAACCCAACGAACTCTCAGGTGGTCAGCGGCAGCGGGTTGCTATTGCCAGGGCCATGGTAAACAATCCATCAATTATCCTCGCAGATGAGCCTACAGGAAACCTCGATTCAAAGACTTCCATTGAAATCATGGGCCTGATCGAAGAAATTCACAAAGCTGGTAATACAATCATCCTGGTTACCCATGAAGAAGATATTGCCCGTCATGCACACCGGATTGTCAGGCTCTCAGACGGACTGATTGCTTCAGATGAGCTAAACACCAACATCAGAACAATGAAGTATTATCAGAAATCCTGAAACAGCCCACTGAACAATACCCGGTTATTATTGTTCTGACACGAACAAACTGAAAATGACTAAGTCGATGAATGCTGATTGGAAAATATACACCAAAACCGGAGACAAGGGTCAAACCTCCCTGATAGGAGGTACCCGGGTACCGAAATACCATGAAAGAATTGAAGCCTACGGCACCCTTGATGAACTGAACTCATTTATCGGACTTATCCGGGATCAGGAAATTGATGAAAAAACCAGGCAATTGCTGATCGAAGTGCAGGATCGGATATTTACGGCAGAATCACTGCTTGCTGCTGATCCATCTGCACAGTTCAAGACTTTACCGGGATTGTATGAAGAGGATGTCAGGCTGCTGGAGACTGAAATTGACAAAATGAATGAAACCTTACCCCCCATTACTTCGTTTATATTGCCGGGTGGTCATCATATTGTTTCACACACTCATGTTGCCCGATGTGTTTGCAGAAGGGCAGAAAGACTTACCATCAGATTACTTGAAAACAACAACGACACTTTACAGGGCGATATGGTGGTTAAATATTTAAACAGGCTCTCTGATTACCTTTTTGTTTTGGCAAGAAAATTCGCAAATGATTTAAATATTGTTGAAACTCCCTGGAAAGCAAGGATATAGAAGGTCAACAAATTTATTTTGAACATTTATTTCAGGATATTGTTTTTGTCTTGATTTTGATAAAAATTAGATTACTTTTGCAAAAAAATTAAACCGTTAAATCGTCTGAATCATGTACTGGACTTTAGAATTAGCGTCAAAGCTTGAAGACGCTCCCTGGCCTGCAACCAAAGAAGAATTGATTGACTTCAGTATCAGATCCGGTGCTCCTATGGAGGTAATTGAAAATCTTCAGGAGATTGAAGATGAAGGCGAGGTTTATGAAAGTATCGAAGACCTCTGGCCCGATTATCCGTCAAAGGAAGACTTCTTCTTTCATGAAGATGAATATTAAAAACCCTGCCGCGTCATAATGTCGCGGCATTTTTATTTTACTGCCAGATTGTACTACCCCCCGCAATGCAGTAAATTAATGTATTACCGTATATTTCGCGCCTCATATTTCTGAAATTGCCTAACTTTGCGCGTTCATGCCCATTATGGCACATTTTCTGATATAACCTGTAGTTCCTGCAGAAACGCTGCCGGACAGGCTATTAAAAGAAAGAAGTATAATTAATTCCAGCAAAATGCTCTCCTTTATTAAAAAAATGCTCGGAACAAAATCCGATAAAGACATCAGGGAAGTAACCCCCGAACTTGATAAAATCAAAAAAGTTTATCCAGAGATTGAAAAACTCTCCAATGATGAGCTCCGCTATAAAACGATTGAATTCAAAGAAAAAATTGCCGCTGCCACGGCCGGCAAAGAAAAAGCTATTGCCGACCTGAAGGAACAGATAGAAGTTGATGTAGAGATTGATATGGATGAAAAAGAGAAGATTTATCACCAGATAGATCAACTCGAAAATGAAAGCTATCAGTTAACACAGGAAGTTCTGAAGGAAATACTGCCGGAAGCTTTTTCTGTTGTTAAAGAAACTGCCCGCCGGTTTAAGGAAAACGAAACAATTGAGGTTACAGCAACCCAAATGGACCGTGACATGGCTGCAACCCGCGCCCATGTTGAGATAGTCGGTGATAAAGCCTATTTTCACAACACCTGGACAGCCGGAGGTAACCAGATTATCTGGGACATGGTTCATTATGATGTGCAGCTCATCGGAGGTATTGTGCTGCATGAAGGGAAAATCTCAGAAATGGCCACCGGTGAAGGAAAAACATTGGTTGCCACCCTGCCTGTTTATCTCAATGCCCTGCCGGGAAAAGGAGTTCACATTGTAACGGTGAATGATTACCTGGCAAAACGTGACTCTGAATGGATGGGCGTTCTGTATGAATTTCACGGACTGAAGGTTGATACCATCGACAAACACCAACCCAACTCAGAAGAAAGACGCAAAGCCTACCTGGCTGACATTACCTTTGGCACCAACAACGAGTTTGGATTCGACTACCTCCGCGATAACATGACCCGCAATCCTGAGGAACTGGTTCAAAGGCCACATAACTATGCCATTGTGGATGAGGTTGACTCGGTTTTGATCGACGATGCACGTACCCCACTCATTATTTCCGGACCAACCCCTCGTGGCGACAACCAGGAATTTGAACAGCTAAAACCGGAAATCAGGAAGCTTTATGAAGCCCAGCGTACCCTGGTAACTAAACTGTTAGCCGAGGCAAAATCCTTGCTTTCAGAAACATCAAATTCAGAGAACGAAAAAAAAGGTGGTGAACAGCTTTTCCGCTCATTCCGCGGGCTACCAAAGAACAAAGCACTGATCAAGTTTCTGAGTGAGCCCGGAATGCGTGCGCTGATGCAGAAAACTGAAAACTTCTACATCGCTGAACAGCAAAAAAACATGCACATCATCGACGATGAATTATTCTTCGTGATCGATGAAAAGAACAATACCGTTGAACTGACTGAAAAGGGAATCGACCTGATTACCGCTTCTTACGAGGATTCAAAGTTCTATATGTTACCCGATATTGGTGCTGAAATCGCTGAATTGGAACGCATGGGACTGAGCGATGCCGATAAACTGGAAAAGAAGACCGAACTGATGCGCGATTATTCAGTCAAATCGGAACGCGTTCATACCGTAAACCAGCTTTTAAAAGCCTATACATTGTTCGAGAACAACGTTGAATACGTTGTTATGGACAATAAAATTAAAATTGTTGACGAACAGACCGGTCGTATTCTGGAAGGACGCCGATACAGTGATGGACTGCACCAGGCCATTGAAGCCAAGGAAAATGTTAAAATTGAAGCCGCCACGCAGACTTACGCCACCGTTACTCTCCAGAATTATTTCAGGATGTACCGCAAACTGGCGGGTATGACCGGTACTGCAGAAACTGAAGCAGGTGAGTTGTGGGATATCTATAAACTTGATGTAGTGGTTATTCCAACCAACCGGTCAATTATCCGGCAAGACCGCGAAGACCTTGTTTATAAAACCAAACGCGAAAAATTCAACGCGGTGGCCGACGAGATTGTCGATTTAATCACCAAAGGCAGGCCGGTACTCGTGGGAACAACCTCAGTTGAGACCTCGGAGTTGCTCAGCCGTATGCTTACCCTTCGCAAAATCAAGCACAATGTGCTGAACGCAAAATTACACCAGCGTGAAGCAGATATCGTTGCCGAAGCCGGTAGGGCGGGAACTGTTACCATTGCCACCAATATGGCCGGTCGTGGTACCGACATCAAACTGGGTCCCGGTGTTAAAGAATCCGGAGGATTGGCCATTATTGGGACCGAAAGGCATGAATCCAGGCGTGTTGACCGGCAGTTAAGAGGACGCGCCGGACGACAGGGCGACCCGGGAAGTTCACAATTCTTTGTAGCGCTTGAAGATGACCTGATGCGTATGTTCGGCTCTGAAAGAATTGCCGGAATCATGGACAGGCTGGGGCTTAAGGAAGGCGAAGTAATTCAGCATTCGATGATCACGAAATCCATCGAAAGGGCGCAGAAGAAAGTTGAAGAGAACAACTTTGGTATCCGTAAGCGTTTGCTGGAATACGACGATGTTATGAACTCGCAGCGCGAGGTGATCTATCGGAAACGCCGCCATGCATTGTATGGTGAACGTCTGGCCGTGGATATCTCAAATATGTTGTATGACGTATGCGAAAGTATTGTTACCAGTCACCAGGAAGACAGGGATTTTGAAGGATACAAACTTTCTTTGTTAAAGACCCTTGCCACAGAGCCGGGTATTGATGAACATGAATTTATCGCTAAGAATAAAGAAGTTGTTATTGAGGAACTCTTTGACCGTGTTTACAGGAATTACAGGACAAAATGCGATAACCTGGCTCAAAGAGCCTATCCTGTGATCAAAGAAGTTTATGAGAATGAGTCGAGGTACGAGAACATTGCCATCCCGATTACTGATGGACTGCATTCAATGCAGGTAGTAGCCAACCTGAAAAGGGCATATAACGACAAAGGCCGTGAGCTTACACTTGCCATCGAAAAAGGTGTTACCCTCGGGGTAATCGACGATGCCTGGAAAGATCACCTGCGTGAAATGGACGAACTCCGCAGTTCGGTTCAAAACGCAACCTATGAGCAGAAAGACCCCTTGCTGATTTACAAGTTTGAATCTTTTGAGCTGTTTAAAAATCTCATTCAGAAAGTGAATCGTGACATCACCTCGTTCATCATCAAAGCCAATCTGCCTGTTTCTGAGCCTTCACACGTGAAGGAAGCCCAGTTGCCCAAACGCACAGACATGAGTAAACTCAAAGAAGAGCGCACGGATATGTTATCGCAGGCAGGACGGACATCAGAACCAACCGTTACAGCACCAATCCGGGTTGAAAAGAAGGTTGGCCGCAACGATCCATGTCCTTGCGGAAGTGGTAAAAAATACAAAAACTGCCACGGGCAGGGAGAATGATAATTATTTCACGGTTTAATTAACCCCAATTATCCTTAATCAGGTCAGTTATGAAAAAAATCTACCGGATTTCCTTGATTTCAATCATGGTTTTTATGCTGGGCGTGAGCGGGCAAGCGCAAATAGCCTATAGTCCCTTTGTCGATTCTATTTCACAACTGGCCACCCACAATTCTGTATTGCTGTTAACCAGGCAACTGGCCGGAGATACAACAGTTACAGTGGGTGGCGATGTTATTACCATTCAATCACGCCATTATCTGAATCCTTCGAATGCAAAAGCCGCAGATTTCATCTTTGAAAAATTTGAAGAACTTGGTTATACACCTGAAATTCAGACATTCAACGGCGTTCGTGGCGAAAATGTTATCGCAACCAAAATCGGAACAAAATATCCTGAAAAAGAATTCATTATCTGCGGGCATTATGACAATATGCCTTCCGGATCAACAGCGCCCGGTGCCGATGACAATGCATCAGGAACAGTTGCAGTGCTTGAAGCCGCAAGAATTCTCAGTTCCTTCGATTTTGACTACACCCTGAGGTTTGCGGCCTGGGACGAGGAAGAAATCGGGCTTGAAGGAAGTTACGCTTACGCACAAACAGCCTATTTCCAGGGCCATGAGATACTTGGCGTACTTAACCTCGACATGATAGCCTGGGATTCTGACAATGACTATACCTATACAATTGCCACGAACGACCTTTCTCAGGCATTTACCAACGATTATATTGCGACAACAGCACTTTATCAGCCGCAGTTTGAGCACAATTACTATTTTACTACAGCCAGTGATCACGCCTCATTCTGGGATTATGGTTATCCGGCAATGCTGGCGATTGAGGACTGGTATGATTTTAACGCTTATTATCATACTACTGGTGATGATATTGACATCCTGAATATGGATTATTACGTGGCCTTTGTAAGGGCTGCCATCGCCAATCTGGCCGCCCAGGCCTGGGATCAGCGGGTTACTCTGCAGCACGATCCGGTTGTATCAGGAAATTCAACTGAAGCGCGCGAAGCAGTGCTAGTAGTTTCTTCCTCAAGCCCGGTTGACACCTTGAATTACCTTCCCAGGTTGTACTATAAAACCAACTCACTTGATTTTGACTTCGTTTTACCCTATGAAGTTTCAGGTAATACGTTCAGGTTTTCTATTCCGGGGTTTCCCATTGGCACTGAAGTGAATTATTATTTCGCTATCCAGGATTCCCTTGCGAGGCTTGTCGCGACTTTACCAAACGGCGGCAGAGGAATCAACCCTCCGGGGACTCAAGCGCCTGATAGCTTCTTCTCCTACGAAGTTGATCACTATGTTGCAGTGAACGAATGTTCATCCGGCACACCCCTTCCAATTAACGATTTCCAGAATACCCTGGATGAAATCAGTATTACCTCAGGTGGTGATATCGTTGATCTGAACCTGAAAATAGACATTACCCATCCCAGAACAGGAGAATTAAAGCTTATAATAAAGGGACCTGACAATACTTCTGTAATGTTGAGTGACCGCAATGGAGGCGAGGGTGACAATTATACAAATACATTATTCGACGATCAGGCCAGCCAATCGGTTACCGAGGCCGGTGCTCCGTTTACCGGATCTTTCAGACCGCAATTCCCGCTCAGTGTTTTTAACGGGAAACCTGTTGCCGGAAACTGGCAGATAAGAGTAAATGATAGTGGCGCAGGTAATTCCGGCACACTCAACAACTGGTGCCTCCATATGCTTTACATTGACCCTACAATAGGTATTACAGAGAATTCAGTGAATAAAGAAGGTTACCTGGATCAAAACTATCCGAATCCTGTAACAAATGCGACCACCATTACTTTCAGGCTGAACAGACCTTCCAGCGTAAAGCTTACCTTGTTCGACATTTATGGGAAAGCTGTTTGCGAACTGGCTTCAGGTCATTTCGAAACAGGTAGTCATATGATTGTCAGTAATTTAAAACAACTATCGGCCGGCAGATATTTCTATCGCCTGCAAACTGAAAATATAAACGAGACCAGGTCACTGGTTATAATCCGATAAACCGTTTAAATATGAAGTATAAAAGAATTCTGCTCAAGCTAAGTGGCGAGGCCCTAATGGGTGATCAGAAATACGGCATTGACCCTGAACGGCTTGCTATGTATGCAACTGAAGTTAAATCAGTTGTAGATCTTGGTGTACAGGTCGCTATTGTTATTGGTGGCGGCAACATCTTCAGGGGCTTGCAGGGAGCCGCCAAAGGCATGGACAGGGTACAGGGCGATTATATGGGTATGCTGGCCACTGTTATCAACAGTATGGCCATTCAGGCAGAAATAGAGAAGCAGGGAATCCCGACAAGATTGCTTTCAGGCATTGCCATTGACCCAATCGCCGAATCGATGAGCCGCAGAAAAGCAATTGAATACCTGTCGGAAGGAAAAGTTGTTGTTATAGCAGCCGGAACCGGTAATCCGTTTTTCACAACCGACTCCGCTTCGGCCCTTCGCGCTGTTGAGATTCAGGCAGATGTAATAATGAAAGGCACCCGTGTTGATGGTATTTACACCGCCGATCCCGAAAAGGTGAAAGATGCGGTCAAATACGAAACAATCACTTACAATGAGGCGTACGAAAAAAACCTCAGCATAATGGATCTTACTGCATTTACGCTTTGCCGTGAAAACAAACTTCCCATTCTTGTGTTCAATATGAATAAACCAGGCAACCTGCTCCGGGTGGTGCAAGGCGAAAATATCGGAACTGTGGTTGCGGATTAGCCAGCCATCTAAAGCATAAAAATCACTTTTGATATTGGATCATTGCTTTTGTATATTTGCATCTGCTTAGGGATACAATAAATCCCATGCATATTTGAGAATATTAAACCACCAGACAATGAACGAAGAAATAAGATTTGTGCTGGATGAAGCCGAAGAAGGGATGCAAAATGCCATCGGCCATCTCGACAAAGAGTTTCAGAAAATACGCGCCGGGAAAGCCAGTCCGGCCATGCTTGATGGTGTTCGGGTTGACTATTATGGTGCAATGACCGGCATTGATCAGGTTTCAAATATCAATACACCTGATCCCCGGCAGATTATAGTGCAACCCTGGGAAAAAGCTATGCTTGTTCCGATTGAAAAAGCAATTCTGGCTGCCAACCTCGGGTTTAATCCGCAAAACAATGGTGAGGTATTGCGCATTGCAGTTCCTCCGTTAACAGAAGAACGACGGAAGGATCTGGTAAAAAAGGCCAAGGCTGAAGTCGAGAACGGCAAAGTTACCATTCGCAGCATTCGCCGTGCGGCATTGGATTCCGGGAAAAAACTGGAAAAAGATGGTACGCCTGAAGATGAAATCAAGCAACTCGAAAAAGATGTTCAGATGCTTACCGATAAATATATAGATAAGGTAGACAAGTTGTTTGAGCTGAAAGAAAAGGATATTATGACTGTTTAGCAAGATTTTTCAATAGCCATATTGAATAGGGAGTCGGAGCTTTTGTTCCGGCTCTTATTTTTTAACCGATGGATGATTACATGCGCTCGGTCATTTTCTTTACCAGGCGCATTTCGCTGAAAAATTCGCGCATGACTATTCTGAGAACAGTGTATGCGGGAACTGCCAGAATCATGCCGATAATTCCAAAAAGAGAACCGGCTATTATGATTACAAGAAAAATCTCAATCGGATGGGCTTTAACGCTGGTAGAATAAATCACCGGTTGCAACAGCAAATTATCAATTAAATTAGCGCCGGCAAACACCCCGGCAATAGTCAGCCCCAAAGGTAGTATAGAGGTATAAGCCCCGAGTGCAAGACTGCCGGTAATCCCGATAATTATCCCGATAGCTCCGCCAATAAGAGGTCCCAGGTAAGGGATTATATTCATAAATCCGCCGATAAACCCGATCAGCAATGCATTTTGTACACCAAAGATTGTTAAGCCAAGTGAAATCAGGGTTATCATAGAAGCAATTTCAATACAAAGTCCTAAAAAATAGCGGGTTAAAAGATTTTTGGACTGACTGATAATTCTTATAGCGGCCGGGTTATGCTTTTCAGGAATCAGCAAAAGGAAAAAGTCATACAATAAACGTTCGTCTTTCAAAAAGAAGAAACTAATAAACAGGATTGAGAACACTGCCATAAAAAAAGAACCTGTAAATGATATCAGGTAGTTAAATGCACTTGAAAAATTGGCAACACTGATTACCGAATGAAGCCTTTCCAGCAAGGCATCTTTGAGACCCTGCCCCGGCTGAAGAATTGCCAGATCCTGAAGCATATAGTCAAATGCCGCCAGTGGCTGACTAAAAGCTTTTGCCACTGCCTGAGGATCAATCGCGGCAATAACTTTGGCCTGCTGTGTAATCATAGGCGCAAACAGACTGAAGAATGACACGAAAACCACTATCATCAGAATAAGTGTCAGTAAGGAACTCAACACATGCGGAATCCTGAATCTGCGTATTTTCAGATTATCCAGGATATCAACCAGTGGCCGGCCAAT
>JAAXUD010000381.1 GCA_013336205.1 Lentimicrobium sp.
CCAGAACAACCGGCCACTTCAAAGGAGGCCATTTCAGCATCAACCTCAATCCACTGTAAATCAATAAGCCAGTGAGAGATATCGCTACCAGTAAAAATGCAAGATAAAACATCCATTGATCTGAAGTGCCCGGCACCATCCATTGAAAAACCTGGTGCATGGTAACTGAATCAAAATTATAACCGCCAACACCCAGATCTTCCCTGACAAGAAAAGCAGGAATCATGGCGATAAAGGCTCCAAAAACCAGTAACAGCAGAAACAAACCGGCCAAACGGCCAAAGAGTTGAATGAACCAGCCGATTAGTCTTGCAACTATCTCAAAAACATTTCTCAGAAAATCGCCTATAGAACCTAAAAAACTTCCTGAACTTGCTTTAATTCCTTTCCCGGCTGAGGCAAGTTCCTCGCGCAGTGTTCCGATGTTAATCAGTTGACGCTGCATTTCAAGTTTCTCGGAAGTTGTTTGCGCTTCAGGAAGAATCAGCCAAAGCACAATATAAATAATAGGACCGCTTCCATATAAAAGCGTTGAAATGACAAAAATCAGCCTTATCCATAGCGGATCAATGCCAAAAAATGCGGCCAGCCCGGCAGCAACCCCTCCCACCTTACGGTTGACCGGATCGCGGTATAATTTGCCTATTATCCTGGAAGAATTACTATCATGCGGCTTTGCCTCTTCATTATCAGACAATTGTCCGGGCTCTCCCATTTCCCTGATCACTTCCTGAACGAATTCGATCACAACGATACCCTGCCCCCGCTGCTCAGCCTTTTGTTCCAACAATTCGGCAATTCGCATTTCTATGTCGGTTAAAATCTCTTCCCGACCTTCATCAACTGAGAAGAAGTTTCGAAGCCGGCCCAAATAACCATTGAGGCATTCATAAGCATCCTCGTCTATGTTGAATAATCGCTTTCCTATGTTTACTGAGAAATTCTTTTTCATTTTTCAGGGTTATTTGATGGTTCTGATATTTGATCTGTTGAAAACAACCTGCCCACAGCAGTATTCAGTTCATCCCAGCCGACACGCAGTTCTGTAAGAAACTCATTGCCGGAAGGGGTAATGGTATAGTATTTCCGGGGAGGCCCGGAGTTTGACTCTTCCCAGCGATAACTCAGGTAGCCATCATTTTTCAGCCTGGTCAGAATCGGATAGAGGGTACCTTCTACTACAATCAGGTGCGATTGTTTCAATCGGACCAGGATGTCTGATGCGTAAGCTTCGCGACTGCTTATCGCAGCCAGCACGCACATCTCCAGCACTCCTTTCCGCATTTGTGCAATGGTTGATTCCGCCTTTTCCATATTAATTTTATTAAATAACGCTGCAAATATAATACATTAAACAGTACTATGCAATACTTAGTACTAAATAATGCAATATTCTTTTAATAAAACAAACAGGCACGGACAAAAAAGCCCGTGCCTGTAATACTGCAAACAAATATTACTATTTAAAAAGGTCAGATATATTTATCTGGCTTTCGTAGAGGTGAATTACATCGTCAAGTTGAACAACAGTTAACTTGTCAATCCGGTTAGTGGTTTGCTGATACCATATTTCAACATAGAAATCTTCAAGAAAGTACAATTTCACCACATAATAAATGTAAATCCGCTCAAGCAGTTCCTGACCCTGACCTAACAAGGTTGTAACCTGCTCTTCCATCTGTAGTTTTTTAAATTTTTCTGCGGTTAACATTTTGAGCAATGATTAAATACAACGGGCAATTTCAATTTCATACTTTTCTTTCAGGTAGGTAAGATGCTCAATTGTAGCTTTCCGGTCGTAAATACGCACCATTTCAAGCACCCCGGTTTTTACATAAATACCGGCCTGGGCGGCATCGTAAACTTTATGATCCCAATTGTTGCGGATCGCAATAGTAACTGTTTCGAATTTGTTCCAGGGCAGATACTTACCTACCGGAAAATAGTAAGTATCAGGCATATCCTCATCCTGATAAATATCCTGCGCAATAGATGTGAGCGAAAAGTATTTTCTCACATTAATAAGACTGCTGTATGGTTTAACAACTTTATTCGACAGAAATGCAATTCCCTGTTTGTTGTAAAGTTTAATAAGTTCAGGAAGGACATTGTAATCGTCCATATAAATGCGGAGGCAGGATGCCAGACTGTTTTGCAGATCGAGCCGCCCCATAACCGCATCAAACTTATGTGGGAATACCTTTTTTATTGCCATGGTCATCCTGATGAAATCGTCCATATCCTCAAAAGACATTGACCTTACAATAGCAAAAATTGAGCGGGGTTTTTGTTCATTTTCATTCATCGGAATGTGAAAATGGTCGTAGAACCCGGGAAATGGATCAAGGTCTTCCAATAACAGTTCATTATACTTAAAATCAGCTGCCAGATTGGTAAGTTTTTCCTTTTTTATAACAAAACCCAGAGACTCAATGTGCTTTTTGTTTTCCATAAAGATTAATTTTAAAGACTATCTGATTTATAAAGTACGCAATATAATAAAAAATATTAACAAACCTATAATCGATTTGTTAAACAAACCCGGCATTAAATTATTGTAAGCCGTTCATTGCTTAAAAATTAAGCGACTGATGTCAGAAAAAAAATCTGTGTCTATTGGTTATAAACAAAGCATGGTTAATATAAATCAACCGGTATTTGTTTTTTTGCAGCTTTTAGGCGCTATTTTTGAGCAACAATGATTTTTCGCTTATATGCATTATGATTAAAAAACACATACCCAATTCTATCACCCTACTAAACCTTATCAGCGGATCGGCTGCTGCTATCCAGGCGCTTGAAGGGAATCTTCTATTGGCGGCCGCGCTGGTCGGGCTTGCTGCTGTTTTCGATTTTTTCGACGGATTTGCTGCCAGGCTGCTGCATGTAAAGTCGGATATTGGCAAAGAACTTGACTCCCTTGCCGATGTTATCTCCTTTGGCTTAACGCCCGCCATTATCCTGTTCTGCATGATTCGCGACAATTCAGCAATGGATGCATTTTCGGGGATAGCAGAATTCCTACCTTACACTGCGCTGCTGATTGCCGGCTTTTCGGCACTCAGGCTGGCGAAGTTTAATATTGATACACGCCAGACAGATTCGTTCATCGGCTTGCCTACGCCTGCCAATGCTTTATTTATCATTTCGATGCCGTTATTCGCCGGGAATGGGGCACTTCAGGATGCAGGTCTTCTCTCTGCATTGGCTGGCAGCCTTTATTTCCAGCTGGCATTGATCCCTGTTTCCTGCTTCCTTCTGATAGCAGAATTACCCCTCTTCGCTTTAAAGTTTTCCAATGGATTCTCTTTTGGCGCCAACAGAATAAAATATATTTTTATTCTGACATCAGTTATTGCCCTTCTGGCACTTAAATGGGCCGGAATACCGGCTATTGTGATCATTTACATACTGATTTCCCTACTTCAGAGGAATAAAAAAATTGAATGACCTTTCGTTTAATTAATGATAAAATTATACTTTTGTGAATCTGCCTTTTCTAAAACAACAAACGCTGCCTGGAATAAATGAAACTCCTGTTTAGACTTGTATTGATTCTTTTGCTGGTAACGGGCTTTTGTGCGAATGATAGTCGCATTGCCAGTGCCAATTTCAATAAAAGCGAGATCCTTACCGAACAGGAAAATCTGGATTTATGTAAAATATTCTCTGCGGAAAAAATTTTACGCCTCGATTCGCTGGTTGATCAATTCGCTTTGAAATACAGGTTTAACGGCAATGTACTGGTGGCCATCAATGGCTGCAATATTTTACAGCGATCGATTGGATTTTCTGATCCACTCAAAAAAACCGATGCAAGTCCTGAAACCATTTATCAGTTGGCCTCGGTCAGCAAGCAATTTACTGCAGCTGCCATCATGTTGTTAAAATCAGACGGAAAACTTGAATATGATGATCTCCTGGTTAAATACATTCCTGAATTACCTTATAAGAATGTAACCCTCAGGCAACTGCTGCACC
>JAAXUD010000902.1 GCA_013336205.1 Lentimicrobium sp.
AGGAATTCAGAAAGTTAATGATAAACAATGATTTACCTTCTAATACTCAGTTAATCATGGAACTAGAGTGAATATTTAGTGTTTTTAATGGTTAAACAAGAAATTAGAATGCTTTTTAAACCTAAACTATACACAAGCTTGATTAGTGAATGTTGTTGTCAAAGGTCTAATAATTAAACAAAAGAAAAACATATTTCAACTTTCAGGTAAGTCCGGTTCAAGGCACTGAATGTTTAAATTTGGCAATAAGCCTTTAAAAAGGTGTTATGTTAATACCCTGTCAGACTGGTTTACTTTCGGATTTTTTAAAATTTCCTGGTTTCGGAAAATCCGATAAAATTCTGCTTTCTTTACAATCTGACCGGGTTTTGTTTTTCATTTACTGCCACAAAAACGAATATTGCTTCTATCGCTTTTTCTTTTTTCTCCGAAAGCATGTCTTCCATGGTGACCTCAACTTTAATTTCCAGTTTAACCCTGCCTATTTTGCTAACAGTTCCTTTAACTTCAACAATTGAATCTGCTTCTATGGGACAGATAAATCTGATATTCTCTGCAGAGACAGTAACAATTCTTCTTCTGAGAAATCTGATAGCAGTAATGTAAGCCACCTCATCCATCCATTTAAGCGCCTCACCTCCAAAAAGCGTTTCATGATCATTCAGGGTGTTAGGAAATACAATCCTTACATGCCTGGTTTCTGATTTTGCAATTCGCTCCTTCATGGATAAATATCTTTATGCAAATGTAGAAAAAAATTTGTGAAATGAACAATAGTTCATTAACTTTGCCGCAAATAAATCTCTAAATACCTATGTCACCGAGAATTAAACGACCAAGAAAGGTTTTAAATCCTCCCATAATAAAAGGATTTAAACCTTATGGCCCAGAGGCTGGAAAGCAAAAATCAGAGCCGGTATTCTTATTGTATGAAGAATACGAAGCATTGCGCCTGTGCGATTATGATATGTATAATCATATTCAATCGTCAGAGATAATGAATGTATCACGACCGACTTTTACAAGAATATATTCTTCAGCGCGCCAGAAAATTGCAAGGGCATTTGTTGAAGGCAGGCAAATAGCTATAGAAGGAGGCAAAGTTTATTTTGACAGCGATTGGTATAAGTGTAACCACTGCAATTGTTTCTTCAATAATCCTGAAAAGGAAAAGAAAGTTCTTAATTGTCCATTATGCGGAAGTCAGCATTTTACTGGTGTTGATTATAATAATGACAACAGTATTGATGAGCAAAAATCATGTGAAGATGTTTGCATTTGTCCGGAGTGTGGATATGAGCTGGAGCATCAGCCCGGTAAACCCTGCGGTCGGAAATATTGTCCTGAATGCAATGCTTTGATGAAAAGGAAAGTTAGTCAGGATTGTGAACCCATAAAAAATGCGTAACATGAAAATAGCTATAACTTCAACTGGAAATTCAATGGAATCAACTATCGATCAGCGGTTTGGTCGCTGCGCTTATTTTGTTATATACGATTCCACGACCAGATCAATAGATTTCATTCCAAAC
>JAAXUD010000046.1 GCA_013336205.1 Lentimicrobium sp.
GAGCTTTCTACTACAACATTGAAACCGGCGATCTGATTTGTGAAGTATCCGTTTACTATCCTGTTGCGCTCTCGCCCGACAATCAGCAGATTGCTACCATTGAGAATAACAACGTAAATATATACAATGCCCTTACCGGAAAATATATCAGGCAAATAGCCGCAGTCGGAACCCAGATCGACTACGGTGAACCAAAAATATACTGGGTTGAGCCCAACCGGATTGTAACATTGAACCGCTTCAACTGGTGCATTGTCAATACTGAAACCGGGAAAAGTGTTCAATATAAAAAAGAAGATAAACGAGGAATCAGCACCTTCTACGATCACACCTCGGGGAAGGTTGTCCTTGCCAATGAAAATGACCTCAGTTTGTATGATGCGCAGAACGGAAATCTTATAAAGAGTATCACATTTTCCACCAACCTGCAGTTTGTTGTCCCTTCAGACAAAGGGGTGTTTGTTTTTGAGAATGACTATGCAAAGCAAACAAACGTGGTAGGTTTATATTCAATGAGCGATTTGTCCCTGATCAAAAAAATCAATGATCCACCTTTTTTTGGAGAAACCAGTATTTATTGGGCAAACGCTGCTACCGCGCTGCCTTCAGGCAAAGTGGCCTACAATGATTTCAAAATCCTGAAAGTGTATGATCCCGCGTTAAACAGCACCCGAACAGGCTTTACCAACAGAATCGCTGATTTTAAAGCCTTTTACTATGCCGACATGGTAAACCAGCATCCTTTGCCTGACTCCGTATTCAACATCGGCACCGAGGATGACTTTTCGAGAAGTTTTAATCCGGAAACCTACCGGCCTGAAAAAATCATCCCTGTGCAAGGAACGCCGATCTATAGTCCCGACGGAAAGAGGATCGCCGGCATCGGAAAGCAGATCACTGTTGCGGATAACACCACTGGAAAAATCATCAAAAAAATACCTTTTCCACCCGATATTGAATCGCATTACTATTTCTTTTTTGATAAGTCCGGAACGAAAATCTTTATTGAAAACGGCATGTCGAAGTACATTGGTGTATTGGATATTGCTTCCGGGGCCTTTACAAAGTACATTAATACACCGGAGTCTTTTGTCAAGGGAAAATCAGCCAGCAGCGATGGTAAATATTTTGCCTGCATCATACCCACTGAAAGCGGAACATTCCGTTGCGTGTATGATATGGATAGCAAAAAACAATTGGTGCAGCAAGCCGGTGAAAACGGCAATGCCACGGTGCACTTTTTGGGACAGAGCCATTATTACCTGATTACCAGCCGTGATGAAAATGAATTGAGGATATACAGTGCCACAGATTTGTCTTTTGAGCGGAAGATACCAACGACCTCTTTGAAATACCTTGGGTACAACCATGCAAAGGGTTTGATTGCCATGGGCCGGGAAGTTATTTACCAGGAAGCCACCTACAATGTTTCTCTTTACAACCTGGAAGGCAATTCAATACAGGAAATCAGCTCGCTGAACAACGAGTATTTCATGAGCGCAAATTTTGCAGATGACGGTGAAATCATGTATACCCCCACAACTCAAAAAGGCGTTCAGGTGTGGAAAACAGATTCCGGAGAGCTCTTCGGCACCTACTACTTCATTGATAAGACCAATGAATATGTCTTTGTTTCTCCGGAAAGCCTGTTCGATGGAAGCACAAACGGAATGGCAGAATTGTATTTTGTCAGTAACAACAGCGCAATCACACTGGATCGCTTTTTTGAGCGCTTTTATACCCCTGATCTGCTTCGCAGAAAAATCAACGGTGAAAAGTTCTCCCCCCCGAAAATTGATGATGTGATTAAGGATGTCAATGTTAAGATTCTGTATGCTGAAAAACAGCGCAATACGAATGAAAACGCTGATTACATCAATACAAGCGGATTGGCAGAACTCACCGTAGTTGCCACTGCTCCCGGCGACATAGTGGATGAAATCAGGTTTTTTCACAACGGCAAAGCCGTGAATCTAGCCACCCGTGGCCTCTTTGTTACAGAAGATGATGGTTCTGATTCAAAAAAATACACCATCAATCTGTTGCCCGGGGTAAACACGTTCAGGGCGGTTGCCATCAACAGCCAGCGCACCGAAAGCAGGCCCGATGAGATTACCATTAACTACAATACAGGCAACCAGCCTGCTCCTGTTAAACCTGTTGTACCCGGAAACGCTGCCGTTGATCAGGTAGACAAAAACGCCACCCTTCACTTGATTGTGGTTGGCATCAACGAGTACCAGAATCCGGCCATGAGCCTCAACTATGCCCTGGCCGACGCCACAGCCTTTAAACAGGAGATTGAAAAGGATGTCAAATCCATCATTACGAACATCAACACTCATTTTGTTACCGACGGGCTGGCCAACAAACAAGGAATTCAGCAGGCCTTTGAGGAAGTAAAACAATCGGCTGAAGCGGCCGATGTTTTTGTTTTCTATTATGCCGGACATGGCGTAATCGGCAAAAACAAAGAATTCTACCTGGTTCCCAACGATGTGAGTGATTTGAAGAATGTACAGGCTGAACTGGAACAAAAGGGTTTTCCGGCGAAGTTAATGCAGCAATATGCTGTTGATATACAGGCCCGTAAGCAACTTTTCATCCTTGATGCCTGCCAGAGTGCCGGTGCTTTTAACGAAATGCTGAGCGCTGATGGCGACCAGCAAAAGAGCATCGCCGTAGTCTCGCGAAGCACCGGCACACACTGGATGGCTGCCAGCGGTGCACAGCAATATGCCAATGAGTTTTCGCAACTCGGGCATGGTGCATTTACCTATGTGCTGCTCGAAGCACTGAAAGGTTCTGCTGCTTCAGATAAAATGATCACCGTGAACGGTTTAAAGAATTACCTTCAGCAGGGCGTTCCGGAATTGATGAAAAAATACAGCGGAACCCTTCAATACCCCGCCAGTTATGGGTTTGGAAATGATTTTCCGGTGGAAATACTAAGATAACTAAAATTTATAATTGCAGTATAAAATGAAGAAGTTGTTTTTCTTAGCGATTTTTCTGATCACCTTAAGCTCTCAGGCTCAGAAGCGGACCATTATTATGCCCGATGGTAATTCATTATTGGTAAACATTGTAAAACCAGATAAGCAGGGTAAATACCTTTATACTGCTGAAGCCCAAAAGTGCATCATGTGGGACCTCAAAACCAGTAAGCAACTTTATACCTTCAGATACAATGCTGGTGATGCGGTTATGGGTATGGACATTAATCCGGCCGGTGACAAACTGGCGATTATTGCCGGTAATCAGATTGAGATTTTTAGCACCACCACTGGTCAGAAAGTGGCTGGTACAAATGGTTATAATTCCTTTACCGATGTTGTATTCTCAGCCGATGGTAATTGGATTTACGCGATGGACTATGGTATTCACAAACTGGATGCGAATACCCTTGAAGAAAAAAGCAACTTTAAAAGTACCTTGTGGTACAAAACACAAATATGGCTGATCTCCGAAAACCAGGCCTTGATCGCAAGTCAATCATCGGGCGAAATTATTGATCTGAATACCGGAAAAACTGAATCCTCGTTTATATTAAAGGGTGATGAGCCCTATGTTAAAATGATTTATATGCCATTTCAGAAATTGCTGATTGGAGTTGGCAGTCGTTCGGACGTCGATTTTTATGACATCTATACAGGAACAAAAAAGGGGAGTATTAAAAAAAGTGGTTACGATCCTGTCGTAATACCCTCCATTAACAGCAAGGAAATATTGGTAGCTGGATCATGGGGTACAGTTGACGGATTTCATAATCTGGATGTTTTCAGTACCGAAACGTTTACCCTTAAAACAAGTTTGCCAAATACAGGCATTGAAAAATATCATCCTGCAAGCGGTGGTTACTTTGATGGCTTAAAGGCTAAAGCATGGCTGATTGCTTACAACAGGATCTCTTTATACGATCTGGCTGCAAGGAAAACAGTGAGTGTTTTGGAGGGCAAGGTGGCTCAGCTTGGAATGGACACCTTCAACGATATAGAGTACAACTATTCGACAGGCAGGTTGCATATTACAACTGACGACCATAATCAGAAAACCATTGACATTTACAGGATGGTACCCTACAGGCACAATGACCTGGGATCTGACCCTGACGCTGTGGCCGTTTCTTCAACCGGTGATAGCGCTGCTGTTTTTAGTAACAACAGTCTTGCACTGAAAAACTTTAGCACGGGCAAAAACATCCGGGCGGCTATTCCGGTCGGAGTTGTTGGGTCGTTATACCGCAATTCTTTCTTTTTCAGCAACGACGGGAAAAATGTATTTTATTCAACTGAGGATCAGGACAAAGTGAACCTGCTTAAAGTGAGTATCTCCACCGGGGCTAAAACAAACCTTTTTTCAGTGAAGGGATTTGGAAATATTTCCGTCCATCCTGACAAGACAATGATGGCAGGTTTCGAATCTGCTTACCAGGTCAATGTCGCTTCTGTTTGGGATTTAAAGACAGGTCAGCGGATTTTTAGCCATGAGGAGGGGCTAAGTGGCTATATCACATTATCATACGATAAAAAGAGGGTATTGGTTTGGAGTATAAATGTTGCAGTCTACGACATTGCTACCAAACAGGCTTTAGTTAAGGATATTAATATCCCTTTTGCTGGTGATTTTGGGACAGAAGCTGTAAATAGCGACCTGAGTGTTTTAATAACAGGTTCGCGCAATGGGGAAGTGGCAGTTTATTCTATCAACGGTACCTTAATGTATTCATTGCAGGCGCACACCTCAACTGTTCGGAAGATATACTTCTCTCCCGATAATAAACTTTTTTATACTGTTTCGTATGACAATACCATAAAAGTATGGGAAACCGCAAACGGAAGATTAATCGGATCGCTATACCTGTTTAAGGATAGCAATGATTTTGTATTCCTCGATGCTGAGGGGCGATTTGATGGCACACCTCTGGGAATACAGAACATTTATTCTGTTGTTAATCAGGATTTTCTTCCCTTAGAAGCACTGTTCGAAAGATATTATACTCCAAATCTTTATGCGCGTTCTGTTGCAGATGAAGCGTTTTCTCCTATTGACCAGGGAATTCTCCATCCAGCTCCGGAAATAAGGATAACCTATGCATCAACCCAGCGCAACCTCGAAGTTGAGGATGATATAGCAACCTATACCAACACAACCGGAACGGCTGAGATTACTGCCAATGCCACTGCACCGGGTGATGCCCTCGACGAAATACGACTATTCCATAACGGAAAGATCGTAACGCTGACAACCCGAAACCTGATCGTTGAAGAAGAGGGGAAACCCAATTCAGCCATAAAAAAGTATAATGTTTCTTTATTACCGGGAGTGAATAAATTCAGGGGAATTGCGCTGAATTCTCAACGAACCGAGAGTAAGCCTGATGAGATTGCTGTGAATTATGTTACTTCAAATGCTCAGCCTGTTAATAAACAAGTGAATACAAATACGGGAGCGATTATCGATCCTGTCGATAAAAGTGCAACCTTGTACCTGGTGGTTGTAGGTATCAATAAATATCAGAACCCAGCCATGAGCCTTAATTATGCCTTAGCCGATGCAACTGCTTTTAAGTCAGAGCTGGAGAAAGATGCCAGGACAGTAATCTCTGAGGTGAGTACCTCTTTTGTGACAGACGAATCTGCCAGCAAAGATGGAATTATCAATGCATTTAAGCAGGTACAGCAAATTGCCAAACCCAAAGACCTGTTTATTTTCTACTATGCCGGCCACGGTGTAATTGGCAAGGATAAGGAGTTTTACCTGGTCCCCAACGATATCAGCGATTTAAAAAATGTACAGGCTGAGCTCGAAACAAAAGGTATTCCGGCCAAATTGCTTCAACAATACGCCATAGATATTCCTGCACAGAAACAACTTTTTATCCTCGATGCCTGCCAGAGTGCCGGTGCTTTTAACGAAATGCTGAGTGCCGATGGCGACCAGCAAAAGAGTATTGCCGTGGTTTCGCGCAGCACAGGTACGCATTGGATGGCGGCCAGCGGTGCCCAGCAATATGCCAATGAGTTTTCTCAGTTAGGTCATGGGGCTTTTACCTATGTATTGCTTGAAGCATTGAAAGGTTCAGCCGCTACTGATAAAATGATCACCGTTAACGGGCTGAAAAACTACCTTCAACAGGGAGTTCCCGCGCTGATGAAAAAATACAGCGGCACGCTTCAATACCCTGCCAGTTATGGGTTTGGAAATGATTTTCCGGTGGAAATTGTGAAATAGAATAAAGGAAATACCCTAAAAAAAGAGTTCATAAATAACTGCAGGTATAATAATCTTTTTCGGTAGCAGAATCTTATTTATTCATCAATGCCACTGATCCGGCTTTTGCTGTAACCGTTATCTGCGATGCATCCGATTTGCCAATTATTCCGTTGGCTTTTATGGTGCTGTATTTGGCATTGATGGTCTCTTTTTTTAACTGGTTGTCAACCGAAGCCGGGATACTGAGAACTGTCTTCGCATCGTAAATCATATCAAGAGAATAGGATGCGGTCGGATTGATGCCTAACAGGATGTCGGTGTATTCAGATTTGATGAAAATATTGACAAAGTTGCGCGAAATACCATTTAATTTCAATTCACCGTATTTTGTAGTTAAGGAACAAACCGTTTCAAGTTCATTGATCCGGATTCTCGAAAACGAAGCATCGCCGCTTACCGAGGTGCATGATTTTATTGTCATTTTATCACGGACCGATTCCATATCCATAGAACCAGCTTCGTCTATATCAATTGTTGAAGAGCGGCTCACGAGATTTAACTTATTAACTTTCTGAAGGTACAGATCGGAATAATTGATGTTAAGCTGGGCTGCACCGGCTTCCTGAATGCTGGCTGAACCAAATTCAAGTGTAAGTTTCAAATTCCCGCTGAAGTCCCTGGTTTGCAGATCGCCGTTCGATAAATTAATCTCCGTATTTCCTTTCTGGCTGTCCATATAGATATTGCCAAACTTGTTTTCAATCTTTACAGGATTGGCAGCCGGCATGTAAACCGTATAATTTATCTGCAGGTTATTGCTGGTGTTCACGACTTTTCCGGCATAGGAGACCACATCTTTCCAGAAGGTGGCACTGTTGTCGTGAAAAACAGTACGGGCACTGATAACACTGGCTGTAGATACCATTTCGCAATCGATAGATGAGAGGACTTTATCGAGTTTGGAGGCTTGTTTTGACTGTACCGAAACACTCACTTCGATGCGCAATGAATCCTTCTCCCAGTTCATGATGTTGACATTCCCGTATTTATTTGAAATCTGCACCAGGGTACCCGGCTTCAACCTGAAGGTTTTACTTTCTTCCCTGGTTTCGGAATAAGTTTGCGAAGCTAGCAGCAGTGGCAGGCAAACCGATAAAGCCAGCATTGAAAGTTTGTGGTATATGTTGATTTTTGTTTTCATGATTGCATTCGGTTGGTAATAGTGGTTTTTGTTGTTAAAGTTCTGTGTCAGCGCTTTTCTGAGCTGGTTGATCGCTGCCTGAGCGACGAAGTTCCTGTAGCATTTCATCTAGAATTTCAATTTTTACCCTATAGGAAAGGATGATGGCCTCAATTACTTTTTCATCGGCATTGCTTTCTTCCAGATCGTCTTTAAGGGCAGCCTTCTTTTTGTCCATTTCTCTGAATTCCTTTTTCAGGTCTTCGATAATTTCAGGATGCTCCGACGCAAAGGCAGCCAACTCAGCCTGCTTACTGCTGATTTGTGAAGTATAGTAGGCCTCTGCATCCTGCAATTCATTGAGCACCGGGTTTTCAGCCGATTCCCTGCGTTGACCGGCGGTTTCTTTTCGTCCGTTTAGGTCAGCATAGTCGTTCAGCATCCAGGCTGAAGCAAAAATCAGCACGGCCGCAGCCACTTTCCATGCGTAAGGCCATAGTTTTTTAATTAATTGTTCCCGGGCAACCGGCAATTCCTTTTCGATGACCTCCCAGGCCATGGCCGGTGGTTCAAGGGTATTGAATCCTCCGGCATTTTCCTGAACAAATTGTTCCAGTTTATCTTTTTTCATAGCTGTTCTCCTCAGGCAACAAATCCGGGCATGGCAATCAGCTTTTCCTTCACCAGTTGTCGGGCCCGCATAAACTGCGTTTTTGAAGTTGATTCCGATATTCTCAATATTTCTGCAATTTCTGTATGGTCATAACCTTCGATCAGGTATAGTGAGAATATGACTCTGGCGCCTTCAGGCAGGAGTTCCATGGCCTTTTTTACTCTTTCTACACTCAACCGGAGGTCTTCTTCGTCCGGGCCTTCCTTTTCATCAGCAATACTTAAGGTTTCGGGCAATTCATCGCTCACCCATACAATTCTTCTTTTCTCCAGTTCATTGATGCATCGGTTTACCATGATCCGCTTAAGCCAGGCGCCGAATGTTGATTCCCCCCTGAAAGAATCCAACCGGCGGAATGCTTCCACAAAACCCTCCTGCAGCATATCTTTAGCTTCCTCTGCGTCGCCCATCATACGCACACAAATATTGTACATGGCTTTTGAAAATGAGTTATAAAGCTCATTGTAAGCCTTGCGGTTTCCGGCTTTGCAGGCCTCTACCAATTGCCAGTGTATGTTGTTCTTTTGCTGATTCAAGCTGCCGGCCCGGGTTATTTTTTACTTAATGACAGAATAATAATTGAAGGGTTGGAATTGAGGAATAAAAATATGCATTTTGATAAGAATGGCTGAGGAAATTGAATGAAGTTGTTTGGAAATTCAGTATAATTCAACTATTGACAGACGAAATCACGATCAATTTTAAATGGAAAGCTAATCCTGTTTAAAACGGGATGTTTAGCGTTGGTGACTTTTTCCGGATAAAACTGTGATTTAGTCTTATATGTTAAATACTTGTTAATGCTGGCGGTTGCTGCAACTTTAAAGGTTTTTGGATGAACTAATCATAAAATATTCTGTTTAATACAATAACCTAAAATTTAAACAATGAAACAGCTATACTTCTCCTTCTCAGGATTAAAAAAGAAAGTAGCCGCAGGAATCATTATGCTGGCCGGTCTTGTTCCCTTCAGCGGCCAAGCACAGTCTATCACCCTCCTGTCTCCGAATGGCGGAGAAACCTGGATTTATTATACCCTCAAGGAGGTCAGCTGGTCCGGAGATAGTTTAAGCAGTATGTTAAGGCTTGAATTTTCGCCGGACGGAGGAATCAACTGGAGTTACCTTGCTGAAATACCTTCAGGACCAGACGGCGGCATCTTCCCGGTTGGTGTGCCCAATTATAGCAGTACGAATGCGTTGCTGAGAATTACCGACTTCAGCAACCCCTCAGTAAGCGATGTCAGCGATGCACCTTTTACCGTTATTGTCCCGCCACTCAGTATTTATCAACCAGCTACCGGATCAGTCGTTTTTGCCAACACACTTACTTATGTGAACTGGCTCGTATACGCACCAGACATCAGCCTGCTCAATGCAGATATATCGACGGACAACGGGCTGACTTATATGCCTGTGGCTCAAAACCTTAATGCACTGATCGGGTATACATATCTTGAAATATCTGACACACCGGCGGAAGAATGTGTTCTCAGGCTATCCAATGCCATGGATCCTTCTGAGTTTGTACTGAGCACTCCTTTTACCATCAGCGCAGTACCTGTATATAACCTGACTTCTCCTGCCGGTGGAGAAATCGTCAATACCTTCAGCCCTTTCACCATTACCTGGACTGTTGAAAATCCTTATTCACCCGTCAATTACCTTGAATTCTCCAGTAATAACGGAGAAACCTGGGAAGTCATTGCCAATGGCAGCAGCCAGGGTAATTCCGGGAGTGTTGAATGGATCACCCCCAATGTGGATTCAGAGGAATGCCGCATCCGGATTACAGATTCCTACGCACTTTCATCCAATACTGTAAGCGAAGCCTTTACGATTATGCCATTCCCTGAAACTCCTGTCTGTATGGTAACGGTTGACAGCCTGACCAACCAGAATGTCATCATCTGGGAAAAACCGGTTTCAGACCTTATTGCAGACTTTCTGATCTATAAGGAAACCGACGAAGCAAATATCTATGAAGTCATTGATACGGTGAGTTATCAGGATGAACCTATGGTCACTGATTTTGGCTCCAATCCTTCCATGAGGCCGTACCGTTATAAAATAGGATTCAGGGACAGCGAAAGCAGGGTATTCCCGGCAGGAGATTACCACCAGACCATTCACCTTACGATCAATCAGGGCGTGGGAGGAAACTGGAACCTGATCTGGACACCTTACACAGGACTCGACTACAATTCGTATAAAATAATGCGCAGATCTGGCGATGGCGCTTTTGAGCAGATTGCCACCGTTTCGGCAAGCTTCAGCTCTTTTACCGATTTCGATGCCCCTGCAGGCGATATAGCCTATATGGTTAAAATCGAGAATCCGGATGGTTGCAATACTGGTCTGCGCAATGCTGTTTACACCGATGTGTATTCAAATCAGGCCTCAGCAAGTCAGGTATCAGTGGGTGAGTTCAGTAAATCCGACTTCACCGTTTATCCGATTCCGGCAAACGACCTGATCAACATTCAATTCGAAGACAATGCCAGAGGAACCATCAAACTTACCATCGCCGATGTTACCGGCCGGATCATTCATTCAGAAGATTACAGTGATATTCGCCAGGGACAGGTGAAAACAGTCGACAGCTCGGACTTTAATGAAGGCATGTATCTGTTGAATGTAATTTCATCCGACAACAGGATTACAAAGAAAATTGTGGTACGGCATTAAATACTGACCGGGGTATCCGACTGGCATTGAACAAAACGGATCTATGAGATTGCAAACGGACAATCAAAGCCATGACGCGATTGTCTGTTTGCTTTTTCAGGCATTTACCGGAATCGGGTATCGTTTATTGAAAACTTAAGCGATAAGGAGGTTTCAATTGCCAGTAATTTTATTATTATATTATACATCATAACAAACCACTAATGCACTTTGAACTTTTCTCTGATTTATTT
>JAAXUD010000382.1 GCA_013336205.1 Lentimicrobium sp.
CCCGGCACATCGGCAAAGGGGGGAACCATTATGAAAAATCTGAGGGTCGATCAATACAGGAATAGCCCCAAAATTCCTTCTGAAACGCAGGAACTTCCAGTCGGTATTCCTGATATACAGACAGCTTACTGCATTGTTACCCAGCCCGGAAAGTCAAATCGGTGGGGCGAAGATGATATTCAGGAGGCCCTGAAGACTGCCGGCAAAAATACAAAGTCAGATGAACTCAATTGCGGGGGCTGCGGTTACAACAGTTGCCGTGATTTTGCCCTGGCCATGCTCAACGGGATGGCTGAACGGCAAATGTGTGTATCCTATATGCGCAGGGTAGCCTCCGACAAGGCGAGTGTTTTGCTGCAGCGTATGCCGTATGGTGTGGTGCTGGTGGATGACCGCTTACATGTGATAGAAAGCAACAGGAAATTTGCCGACATGATCGGGAATGACGCGGCACTGCTATGGGATGTCAGACCCGGGCTTCAGGGGGCCGATATGCGCAAACTGATTGGGTTTCACAAGGTGTTTTCGAATGTGCTTTCATCGGGTAACGACCTGATCGACAGGAATGCAGAGGAGAATGGCCGGCTTTTTAACCTTTCAGTTTTCACCATACAGCGCCACCGGATTATCTGTGGTGTTATTCAGGATCTGCACCAGCCTGGTTTGATGCAGGAAGAAGTGATGCGCCGTATACGACAGGTGGTGCATGAAAATATGGGTACCGTTCAGAAAGTGGCGTACCTGTTGGGCGAAAATGCGGCCCGCACCGAAACAATGCTCAACGCACTGGTCAATAACCCGGTAATGGAAACCACAGGTGAAAAGAGCTGAATTCTATATCGAAGTGGCTTCCCGGCAACTCAGTAAAAAGGGAGAGGTGATTTGTGGCGATGTTTTTCTGTCAAAGAAAATACAGGAAGAAAACCGCATCATTTCTGTTCTGAGCGACGGGCTGGGCAGTGGTGTCCGGGCCAATGTGCTTGCTACACTTACAGCATCCATGGGATTGAATTTTACCATTGAACACTATCCGCCTGAACATACTGCCAAGACAATTCTCGATACTTTACCGGTGGACCGTAGCCGTAAAATCAGCTATGCGACCTTTACCATTGTTGACAGTGATGCCGATGGCGAAACACGGATTGTAAATTTTGACAATCCGCCGCTGATTATTGTCAGGGGAAAAGCATTGTATAATCCGGAGATGCTGATAAAAACCATTTCCAACAAACCCGGAGGAGTCAGGGAACTGAGCTGCTGTTCTTTTCAGGCCAGGCTTGAAGATCGCATCATCCTGATTTCCGATGGTGTGAGTCAGTCGGGCCTGGGCACCGCTACTTATCCTTTTGGCTGGGAGTCTGTGGAGATAGGGGAGTGGATCTGTCAGTTGCTGGAGTCAGAACCTGGTATTTCGGCTGTTGATCTGGCGGGCAGAATAACAGGGCGTGCCCATGCCAATGATATATACAGCGCCAAAGATGATATTTCCTGTGTCGTGATTTATTTCAGACACCCGCGAAAGCTCTTGTTGTGCACTGGCCCACCGTTCCATCCGGAAGATGACCACCGGCTGGCGATGACGGTTGATTCATTCAACGGTCAGAAGGTGCTGTCAGGGGGCACAACTGCTGAGATTGTTTCGCGGGAGCTGGGGCGCGAAATTGAAGTCAGCCTTGAGTCTTTATCCGCAGATATTCCCCCGGTTTCGTTGATGAAAGGGGTGGATCTGGTCACTGAGGGCGTACTTACACTGGGCAGGGTTTCTGCCATGCTTGAAGAAGGGGTTCAACTGCCGTTGCAGGGGAAGGATGCTGCTTCTGCGCTGCTCACGCTGTTGTTGAACAACGATCAGTTGTTTTTACTGGCAGGCACACGCATCAATGAAGCGCACCAGGACCCCAGTCTGCCTGTTGAACTTGAAATCAGGAGAAATCTGGTAAAGAAAATCAAAAGCCTCCTCGAGGACAAATACCTGAAAGAAGTGAAACTGGATTTTATTTAATGGAAATGATACTAACTTTTTAGTCGATTTTCTGGTGAATAACAAAGATGTAATAAATTGAAATACAAATACTAAACAAAAACTATATGACGGTTGCTGAAAAATTGGCCTTATTAAAGGCAAAACGCTTGAAGGTTGCTGAAATGGGCGGAAAAGACCGCGTTCAGAAACAACACGAAAAAGGGAAGCTCTCTGCAAGAGAACGAATTGAGCTGCTGTTTGATGAAAACAGTTTCAGAGAGCTCGATACTTTTGTGTCGCACCGCTCAACCAATTTCGGGATGGGACAGGTAGAAATAGAGTCTGATGGAGTTATTACCGGTCATGGGCTGGTCAATGGCCGCCCTGTTTTTGCCTTTTCTCAGGATTTTACCTCTATGGGAGGGTCCCTGGGTGAGATGCACGCTGCCAAAATCTGTAAGGTCATGGACCTGGCCCTGAAATCGGGAACCCCCGTAGTTGGTCTGAATGATTCAGGTGGCGCCCGGGTTGAAGAAGGTGTCGATGCCCTGAAAGGATATGGAGATATCTTTTTCAGAAACTCCCGTGCTTCGGGTGTGATTCCGCAGATTTCAGCCATCATGGGGCCTTGCGCTGGTGGTGCGGTGTATTCACCGGCTATGACCGACTTTATCTTTATGGTGAAGAAAACGAGCCATATGTTTATTACAAGTCCCTATGTTATCAAAACAGTTACCGGCGAAGAGACCAGTTTTGAAGAACTGGGTGGTGCCATGGTTCACAATACCAAGAGTGGCAATGCTCATTTTGCCTGTGAAAACGACGAAGATACGATTGAACAAATTCGTTTTCTGCTCGAATATCTGCCCGACAACAATATGGAACGCACACCCCGGGTTGATATGGGTGACGATGCCGCACGCTTGTGCCCGGCCCTGGATACGATTATTCCTGATGATCCGAGAACGCCCTATGATATGAAAACCATTATCAGAGAGGTGGTTGACAATGGAGAGTTTTTTGAAGTACACGAGCACTTTGCCGAGAACTGTATTGTTGGTTTTTCCCGTCTGAACAACCGTGCGGTTGGGATTATCGGCAATCAGCCGATGGTATCAGCCGGATGCCTTGATATTGATGCGTCTGACAAGATCAGTCGTTTTATCAGAACCTGCGATGCTTTTAACATTCCCATCATCACTTTTGTGGATGTGCCCGGATATCTGCCCGGTGTGCATCAGGAGTGGGCGGGGATAATCCGCCATGGAGCCAAATTGCTCTGGAGCTATTCAGAAGCAACCGTGCCAAAGTTTACGGTAGTAATCAGGAAAGACTATGGCGGATCTTATGTTGCCATGAGCTCCAAACATCTGGGAGCTGATATGGTGTTCGCCTGGCCAACTGCCGAAATTGCTGTAATGGGTGCAAAAGGCGCTGTTGAAGTGCTTTCGGGATACCGCAAAGAAATAAGGGAGGCTGATGATAAAGCCGCAAAAACACAGGAGAAAATCAATGAATATGAAGAGGCATTTAATGTTCCTTATATCGCAGCCCAACGAGGATACATCGACGAGGTGATTCTGCCCAGCGAAACCCGGCAGCGATTGATTGATGCCATGGAAGTTATGGCTTCAAAAAGCGAAATTCTGCCTGCTAAAAAACATGGAAATATACCTCAATAACAGCAATATGACTCTAAAACAAAAGAAAATGAAAGCCGCTGCAATTGCAGTAAGCTATTACCTGCTGAATAATACGGAGGAGAATCCGTGTAACAGCGATACCGAATGGAGGCAATTTGGTAATAAACTGGCCATGAACGGGCGGGAGCTCATTCAGCGTAAGGGTGGCGATACCCGGCCTTCAAAGTAATTTACAAAATCTAAACAGAAGCAATTATGCAATTTGATAAACACGGGGTTCTGAAAATGACCCCGGTCAATTACGACCCAAACAGACCAGCAGCCGAAAATCCAATCAAAATTCAGGATTTAAGTTTCCG
>JAAXUD010000047.1 GCA_013336205.1 Lentimicrobium sp.
TTCAATTACCGCTAACGGCACGGCAATAAAGTTAGTAAGCGTTGCCCGACGCAGCAACCGGCCAATTGTCCTGTCCCGTTAGGCCCGGGAAACTGTCCCGGTGCAAGCCAGGTATGGCGCGGTATTTGCCAGTCACGGTAGCTATTTGAGTTAGTTGCGTGTCGCGGTACACAGGTTGTTACGTTTTGCATGGTTAACTGTCAGGATGTACAAAGTTGAGCTAAGGATGTGTCGCGGTATATTGTCAGGATACAGTTTTTAAGTGGCCGGGGGTCCTGCAAAAACCGTGACAAGTTTTTGAACTATATTGACCGTGTTAGCAATAGTTGTGTGTCCTGAGTTGTTGCAGGGTACGAGGAGAAAAAGTTCTTTGAAGCAACAACGTAACTGTAAACATGATGATAGTCAAGGTATTTTGTCATTGTCAATGGGAAACGAGCCAGTCTCATTTAAAAACTGATTAACTGGAGGTCTCACCGAACAAAGATATGTCAAGGCACTTTGAAGTGGTCTATCGGTCAGGGTGTTCAGGCACAGTGACCAAACCGCCTTGTGGTGCTCACTTTTCAAGAGTTGGGTACTTTTAGCATCAAGGTTAATGACTGAAGGTCCGGAAAAAGTCTGGATATACTCAGTACTGGTGTGGGTAGAGGAGCTGAACGAAAGTAAACCGTTATTGAAGTGTCGTAAATAACTATCAAGGTATCCAAATCGAGCGGTTTACGGCTGCGAGAGAGCAAGGTGCAAGGTATAACCTGATTATTGCTTGCATGGTATCCGGCATTGAGACGGCAGGAACTCTATCTGGGCATGTTTACGGAACAGGAGAACCTGAAAGGAAGTGATAAGGAAAAAGGATGAAAACCCGAAGGGCAAGTCCGAAATACCGATATTCTTTTCAGGGGCGGATGAAGCCGTAGTAGTTATGATAGTCCCGGAAACGGGGCAGGAGCGAAGGGCTTCACATGAAGAAGTTTCGATTGTATTACAACTTAATGAAAATTGAGTATGATTTTTAATGAGAAACAAAAGACGCAACCCATCGAGAGAGGGGAAGTCTGGGAAGCTTTCAAAGAAGTGAGAGCAGGTGGCGAAAGTCCCGGTGTCGATGGCATAACCATTGTAACCGTTGCGAGCAATCCTAGGAAATACCTTTACCCGGTATGGAACAGGCTTGCAAGCGGTAGCTATCACCCCCAGGCAGTACGACAAGCAGAAATCCCAAAAGAGGATGGAAGCAAGAGACTTTTGGGTATCCCGACAGTAACGGACAGGGTGGCTCAAACGGTCATAAAGTGGAAGCTGGAGAAGTATACCAATAATCATTGGTCACGAAATTCTTTTGAGAAATCGAGAAATGTATTCAGTATTAAAGATTTATTACTCGATAAAGAAAACAATATAGTTATTGGAGAATCTGCAGGTCTTACCTTTTTTAAAGATGGGAATGTTTTTTTTAATTCTTTATTTGATCTTAAGTTTGAACTTAGAATAGATATAGTGAAAGAAATTGAAGAAGGGAGATTTCTTCTTGGTACAAATAGCGGGTTGTGGCAATTTTCAAAACAAAAATTTGAAAATCTGGGCGATAAAAATCCAGTTTTCAGTCACCGGATAACAGATATTCTCTTATTGAAAGATACCGGAACATTTGCTTTGGGAACCAAGGGAACAGGGCTAATTGTAAATCTTACAGACACTATTATAATTCTGAATAAATCGCACGGTCTGTCAAGCAATTCAATTTCTTCTTTGCTTTTATTAGGAGATTATCTCTGGATAGGCACAAATTACGGCCTTAATGTGTTAGATGTTAATAAAATAGGAAAAGATGATTTTAAAATTACCACATATTTCAAATCTAACGGACTAATATCCAATGAAATAAATAAGTTGGCAGGAGATGAAAACAATGTATACATCGCTACCAATCAGGGGATGACAATATTTAATTACCGGAATTACAAGCCAGTGGGTGTTAAACCTCCGGTTTATATAAGTGAATTCGGTATTATGAAAAGGGATACCACAGTTAAATCAGGTTATAGATTAAAAGACAATCAGAACCTGATTACCTTCCATTATATAGGGTTGTCTTTTCGTGACGCGGGTAATCTCAAATATAAATACAGGTTAAGAGGATTAAGTGAAGAATGGAATTATACATCAAATACAGAAGTTGAATATGCATTTCTGCCACCTGATTCCTATATCTTTGAAGTTATAGCTATTAATCCGGAAGGCATTGAAAGTGCGGAAGCAGCAAACATCAGTTTCACTATTATGCCTCCATTCTATAAAACCTGGTGGTTTATACTTATAATGTTGTTAATTCTTGCTGCCGGAGTCTATCTTTATTATAGGAATCGTCTGAAGCAATTAAAGAAAGAGCATGAATTACGTAATGATATTGACTGGTATCGCCAGCAAGCCCTGTCAAAGCAGATGGATCCTCATTTCGTTTTTAACACCTTAAACTCAATTCAGTCATTTATTATTAAAAATGACAGGCTTTCTTCTTCACAGTATTTGTCAAAATTTGCGAAACTCATGAGATTAATTCTTAATAATTCTCAAAAACAAGCAGTTTCGCTAGGCGATGAAATCAATGCAATTAACCTTTACCTTGAACTTGAATCCCTGAGATTTCAGCAAAAATTTGAGTTTCACCTGGAGGTTGTTCCAACAATCGATACCTCCACTTGCTTTATTCCACCATTCTTAATACAACCCTATGTAGAAAATGCTATCTGGCATGGAATTATGGGGCTTGATAAACCAGGGCGGATTACAATTGGGATGATTAAAAAACAGAATGAAATTACATGTACTGTTGAGGATAATGGAATTGGTCGGAAACGATCTATGGAAATGAAAACTGATCTTGAACGGAAGAAACAATCATATGGAATTGAGCTGGTTGAGTCAAGACTAAAACTTTTAAATAACCTTTATGGAATAGAGATGAAAGTTGTTTTCATTGATCTTTATGATGAAACTGGCCAATCGGCAGGCACAAGGGTTACAATAAACCTGCCGTTAATATCATAAAATCGCTATACATTCAGTTGTTCTCCCTCTGACTTGGCTATTACTGCTGCTGCACAGGTATCTCCAAAAACATTAACTGTTGTTCTGAACATATCAAGTATCCTGTCAACAGCCAGAACAAGCCCTATCCCTTCAAGCGGAAGCCCAACGGCTTTTAAAACAATTGTCATCATCACAAGCCCCGCCATCGGAATGCCTGCTGACCCAACTGCGGCCAGCAATGCAGTAATTACTATAACTATTTGTTGAATTATACTCAATTCAATCCCATACGCCTGCGCAATAAAAATTGCTGCAACACATTCATAGAGCGCTGTACCGTTCATATTTATAGTGGCACCTAATGGAAGGGTGAAACTTGAAATTTTATTTGATACACCATCTTTATTCTCTACTGCCTCCATCGTAAGAGGTAAGGTGGCACTTGATGAAGAAGTTGAAAATGCGGTAAGTAAAGGAGTCGACATATTTCTGATATGTTTCCATGGATTAATACGCACTGTCAGCCACATAATAAGTGGCAGCGTGATTAATGAGTGAATGATCAATCCAGCCAGGACAGTGAACATATATATTCCCAGACTGGAGAATATTTGTATAAGCGCATTGCCATCGCCTGCATATTGTGAAATAACGGTAGCCATGATAGCGAAAACGCCCAAAGGGGTTAACTTAATTACGGTCATCGTAATTTTCATCATAATTTCAAATACCGCATTGAAAAAACCAAGTACAGGCTTTCTATATTCATTGCTAACCATATTGGTGAAAAAGCCAAAAGTCATTGCAAAGAAAATGATGGGTAACATTTCTCCATCAGCCAATGATTTGAATATATTGTCAGGAATAGACCGTAATAAAATCTGACCAATAGACTGGTCAGCCGAGGGAAGTTCTGTAATAGTAGTAGCCAGGCTGAGGTCGATGCCGATCCCGGGTTTGAAAAAATTTACCAGAGCAAGCCCCAGAACAATCGCTAGTATACTTGTAATCAGATAAAATGAAATAGTTTTCAGGCCCAATCTTCCCATATTTTCCGTACTGCCAATCCCCCCGACTCCTGAGATTATAGAGCTGACAATCAGTGGTATAATTACCATTTTGAGCAACTGAAGGAATAAAGATCCAATCCAGCTTATCCAGCCAATATACGGATGAAGGTAAAGAGCAAAAAGCACTCCTGCACCCAAAGCAATCAGAATCTGCCAATGAATCTCAGGTTTTCTCATTCGTTTTTCAGTTTAAAGGGGGTCCATCGCGGTTATCCAATTAAGGAACCTTTTGCAAACATACTACTCTTATTGTTAAGTTTAGTTGGTGCGCAAAGCTGTCAGTAATTAATTTCTCAGTCAGGAAAATGGTAGCTGATAATAAACCTGAGATTAATATAATCATGCAACACTGTCAGGATCGGTTTTGAAAATTATATTTGTGTTAGGATCCCATGCTTGATAGGCAGGTTTGCAGTTATCTGATTTTAAAAACAAGGATACTTCTTATGCTCATAGCGATAAAATATCTGTAAGCGGATTTTTTGTATTTTTGCACCTTACAGTCCTGATTATTTCATTAAAAAGTTCTAAATGGACGAACAATTTCGCAGAATCCTTTCCGGTGTCAGGGAAATGTCACTGACTGTCGGCGTTAGAAATCTTACTTTCAATAATATTTGTACCACTCTTCAGATTACCCCGGAAGAACTCAGAAGTTATGTTTCAAGCGAATCTGAATTGGTTGAAAAGGTTCTCGAATTCGAAAGGGAGTCTTTTAAGTCGATCTTTGATAAGCATAATTTCGAGGACGTTAATGCAATTGACATTCTGCTCATTGTAAGCCAGGAAATGAATGGCAGATTTCGGGATCTGACGCCATCAATTACTTTTGATCTTAAGTCTTTATATCCGGAAATATACCAGCATCATTTTGAACAGAGGATAGAGTTTATTTTTGGTAAAATAAAAATAAATATAGAAAAAGGAATCAGACAGGGTATGTACCGGCAGGATATCAGCATTGAACTGCTGGCCAGACTTTATATCAGCCGGTTAATCGATCTCCACAATCCTGTTTTCTTTCCGCCTGACAAATTTTCATTCCCCATGCTTTTTGAAGTAATGTTTGAAAACTTTATAAGAGGTATTGCCAACGACGAGGGATTGGCATACTTTAAAAAGCGGAAAAAATCCTACCGCTTCTCCTAACGGAACTATTGTTTATTAAGGCAATGCCTGAACATTTTATCCTGGTTGCCGTTAATCAGTTTTTCAACAAATAGTATTATTGAGTGATTAAAAATAATTTCTGGACGGAATTCCGGCATGGTTTGTTTGCGCTTGCCCCAATGGAGGACGTTACAGATACTGTTTTCCGTGAGTTGGTGATGTCGGTTTCATTGCCTGGTAAACTTCACCTTTTATTTACTGAGTTTACTTCTGTTGACGGCCTATGCCACCCTGTTGGACGGGAAGCTGTTATACACCGGCTTTTTGTGAATGAATCAGAACAGGAATTCCTTAATAAGTATAATGTTAAATTGGTGGCGCAGTTGTGGGGCAACGACCCGGAGAAATTCTATAAAGCATCACAATATATTGCCAAAGATTTTCATTTTGATGGGATCGATATAAATATGGGATGTCCGGTTGATAAAGTAGTAAAACAGAATTCCTGTTCAGCGCTTATCAGCCAGCCAGATTTAGCCCTGGAGATAATTGATGCCACAATAAAAGGATCAGGAATGCCGGTAAGTGTTAAAACCAGGACCGGTATCAAAGATCATCAGACCGCGAAGTGGATAGACGAGTTGCTGCAATCAGATTTGTCTGCCATTACCCTGCATGCCCGAACTCAAAAGATGCAGTCGCTTTTCCCGGCTGAATGGGAACAGGTTAAAATAGCGGTGGCGGTAAAGGAAGAAATCAGGCCTGAGGTCAGGATTCTTGGCAATGGCGATGTTTCCTCCTGGCAAAACGGGAAGGAGTTAATGTTACAAACAGGGGCTGATGGTGTTATGGTTGGCAGAGGAATTTTTGCTAATCCATGGTTTTTTGCTGAAAATGATGTTGAAAGGGAGGTGCATGCAAAAGTCGGATTGCTTGAGAATCACATCCGGCTTTTTTCCAATACCTGGAAATCAATGCGAAATTTCAGTATTCTCAAACGTTTTTTTAAGATTTATGTAAATGGATTCAGCGGTGCTTCTGCTTTCAGAGCATCTTTGATGGAGACTCATAATGCCCCGGAAGCGCTTCAGGTAATCAGAGATTTCAGGGAAAATCACTTATTGCAAACCGACAAATAGGAAGAATCGATACCTCTCAAGATAACAAATGTTTTTGTTAGAATTAATTGTCTTATAATCAAGTAGATAATTTAACCAGGCAATCTTGTTTATTCATATTTGATCGAATTAACAGGATTGGAAGTTGCTGCCTTGATAGCATGGAAACTCACCGATAATATCGCTACCAGCATCGATGCAAGCCCTGACAACAGGTAGGTGATCCAGGTAATTTCTGTATGATAGGCAAAATTACCCAGCCAGTCGTTGAGGAAGTAGTGCGCGATGGGAATAGCCACTGCACATGCAATCAATACCAGAATAACTGACTCGCGGTACAACATCCTTAATATTGCTTCTACCGAGGAGCCCAATACCTTGCGAATACCTATCTCTTTCGATCTTTGCATAGCTATAAAAGAGGAAAGGCCCAGCAAACCTAATAAAGCTATAAATATTGATAATGCAGAAAAAGTTGCAAATACAGTCCCAAGCTTTGATTCTGACTGGTATTTGCTTTCATAATCCTTATCCAGAAAGTAGTAATCGAAGGGCCGATTGGCCCCAAACTGGTTCCACTTTTTACTGATGTAATCCATTGTTGCCTCGGTATAATCCTGTTTTAGCCTGATTAACAAAATATTGGAGGGGAAATCCGGGATAAACATCACCAAAGGTTCTACTTTATTATGCAACGAAGTGAAATTGAAATCTTTAACTACCCCGATAACTTTAAGCATACGACCACCGGTACCATCCAGTTCAAACCCAAAATGGATTTTTTTACCGATGGCATTTTTCCCCCAACCCATCGCAGCTGCGGTAGCCTCGTTTATTATGACCGCTTCAAGTTTGTCAGTACCCATTTCACGATTAAAGGTTCTGCCGGCAACAAAATCCAGTTTCAGCAGTTCAGGGAAATTATAATCACAGGGAATCAGGTTTAAGGCATATTCCTGCATCTTATTGTCTTTCTCAACTCTCATTACCTGGATACCATTCTGACCTCCGGGAACACCATTCGACATGCTGGCCGCAAGTATCGAAGGGTTCTGAAGTAATTCCTCCCTGAACTTGTCAATCTTTTTTCTGAAAGTAGTGTCCTGAATTTCAACGACCATTACATTGTTTTTATCGAATCCCAGGTCAGCGTTTCGCATAAAACTTAACTGGTTGTATATCACTATAGTTCCGGTTATCATGATAACAGAAATTACAAGCTGAAATGTAACAAGCCCTTTCCTTAACCAGCTGCCCTTGATACCGGTTTGTAATTTCCCTTTGAGTACCATGGCTGGCTGGAAGGAAGACAGTACCAACGCCGGATAGATTCCGGAAAGTAATCCTGTTAGCAATCCAATGCCTACAATTCCCACCAATATGCCGGGGTCAGTAAGCAGGCTGAATGTTAATTTTTTGCCTGACAATTCATTGAAAGCAGGCAGTAATAGCTGAATTAATGCAAAAGATAAGATCAAGGCTGCCACAGAAAGTAAAACACTTTCGCTGAGGAATTGAAACGCAAGTTGACCACGGTTGGCTCCGACTACTTTTCTAAGTCCAACTTCTCTTGCCCTGTTTGTAGCCCTGGCAGTGGCAAGGTTCATGTAATTAATTGATGCCAATAGCAAAATAAAAATTGCTACTGCCGCAAATACATAAATATAGGCCATATTTCCAACAGGCCTGTCGGCCGAAAGCTTTGACGTATGGTGTATTTTATCAAGACGGGTAGTGAGTAAGTCGAAAGAAGCATTCAGCTGATCGCCAATCTCTTTCATGTATTTATTGTAAACAGAGGGGAACTTTGCCTGAACAGTTTCGATTGATGAATTGGGCTTAAGAAGTATGTAACTGTAGAAATTCACATTCCAGAATGCGATTGGCTCCAGGCTGTTGAATCGTTCATATCCAAAAAGTTTTGCCAGTGTATTCATTGACATCAACATATCAAACTTAAGATGCGTATTGTCTGGCAGGTCGTCAAAAACACCGGTTACTTTAAAGGAATTTCCATTTCCGGTTAAGAGTGTTTTTCCATAGGCTTGCTCAGCTCCAAAGTATTTCTGTGCTGTGCTCTTACTCAGTATGATGGTAAAGGGTTCGTTGAGTGCCTTCGCAGGATTACCTTCAGAGAATTTCAGTGTAAAAATTTCAGGGGCAGCTGAATCGGCAAAATAGATATTTTTTTCGTAAAACTCTTTTTCGTTGTATTTGATAACTGCATTGTCATTTGAAGCAAAGCGGCAGATTTTTTCGATTTCAGGAAATTCAATTTTTAAAGCTGGCGCTAAGGCCGCGGAACTTACAGCAAACCTGTCGTGTTTATTGTTGATGGTAAAGTCTCCTTCGAGCCTGTATATTCGTTCATGATTTGCAAAATGCTTGTCATAGCCCAACTCATCATTGATATAGAGCAGAATAAAGAAAGTCACGGTCAACCCCAGGGTAAGCCCAAGAATATTGATGATGGAATAAAATTTATTTCTGCTGAAGTTACGCCTTGCGCTTCTTATATAATTGCTGATCATAAAGCAGTATTTTAGGGTTGTTTTTTATGTTTTGGTCAGTTCAACTGTTGTTCATTTTACCGTTTTATTCATACTTAAGTGTTGATGCAGGATTTTGTCCTGATGCTTTATAGGCCCTGATGCTGGTTATCAGCACTGTGAGCACAAGTGAAACAAGACCTGAAATAAGGAAGTAATGCCATTTGATTTCAGTATGATAGGCAAAGGAAAGAAGCCAGTATTCAATAATGAAATAGGTAAGCGGCCATGCGATTATGATACTTAAAGCAACAAGTTTAAGATATCCGGTTGTCAGAAGTCGTATCATCTGGAATGTTTCAGCGCCCAATACTTTTCTGATACCGATTTCGCGGGTGCGCTGGGCAGCCATAAAGGAAACCAGCCCGAACAATCCCATAGCAGCAATCAGAATAGTCAGCACTGAGAGAATTGCTGATGCTTTTCCAAGGTATTCTTCACTGCTGTATAGTTTGTCAAGTTCATTCCGAAGTAATTTATACTCGAATGGCCTGCCGGGTGCAAATTCGTCCCATGTTTCCTTAATCCCTGCAATTGCTGATTCTGATTTCCCTGCTTCAAATTTTACAGCCAGGAAATTTGTATATGCATTTATCTCACGAGGGTCTTCTTTAAGATTTAATACGAGTGGCCCGGCTTGACTATGCAATGAGCTGGCATTAAAGTTTTTAAAAACGCCAACTACTTTTTCGTTTCCTGTTCTCGAAACGAACTTTTTTCCAATGGCTTGTTCATTTGATTTCCATCCTAAATGTTTAACCATTGCTTCATTTATCAGGATAGATTCCATTCCATCCGTTTTACTTTTTTTAAAGTAGTTGCGACCAGCTAAAATTTCTATTTCAAATACATCAATAAAATCATCACGCACAACCAGGGCAGGATAAAATTGCCATTTACCTTCCGGATAACCTTCGGGCCTGAATTCATGATTATTGTGGTCAGTGCCAACAATATAGTCTACCGCTGTTACACCTGATATTCCTGATTTTTGCAGGAGTTCCGCTTTAAACAATTCGTATTGTTTTGCAACAGGCGACCTGGTTACAGGAATTATCAGAATATTGTCCTTCTTAAATCCAAGCCCTGCATTTCTCATAAAGCTTAGCTGGTCGAAAGCGATCATTGATGCAGTTATTAGCATGACAGATAAGCTAAACTGGAGTACAACCAGCACTTTACGGCCAAATAAATGACCGGATGAATGTTGGTTGGTGCCTTTGAGTACTTTTAGCGGATTGAACCCGGATTGGTAAAATGCCGGATATAATCCAGACAGGATTCCTGTACCAAGCCACAATAATACAATGCGGAAGGCAAATGCACTCTGGTATAGGTAGCCTGATTTAATCTCTTTCCCGGAAAAGGAATTAAAGGCCGGAAGCGTTAGTTCAATCAGCGCCAGTGCAATTATCATGGCAATCAGTGTAATTAAAAGCGATTCGCCGAGATATTGCAGAACAAGTTGTTTTGTTGTCGCTCCTGAGACTTTTCGTATGGCAGTTTCACGTGAACGACGGGTAGCAAACGCAGTTGACAGGTTAATGTAGTTTATGCATGCGATCAGCAAAATGAAAAGTGCAACTGCAGTGAGGATATGAATATGGGAAATGTTGCCGTTCGGTTCGATCTCATAATCCAGTGATGACCTTAAGTGGATATCGGCCAGTGGCTGAATACCGAGGGTAATATGATCCTTCTCGGCATCATAAAAGTACTTTTCTGTAAAGATGGGCAATTGTTTTTTCAGTTCATTGGGGTTTGCCTCGTCTTTTAATACTACATAGGTCCAAAAAGGGTTGTAAACCCAGGTAGGTGGCATTGCCCCACCCCACAGCATACGCAGGGTTGAAAGTGAAACCAGGAAATCATATTTGAAATGAGACTGAGGAGGCGTATCAGCAATCAGTCCGGTAATGGTTATATTGGTTTTCCCCTCTAGTTTAATAATTTTACCGATGGGGTCACTGTTTCCAAAATACCGCTTTGCTGTTGATTCTGTTATTAATGCAGTAAAAGGGGCTGATAAAGTTTCTTTGGGATTTCCGTTCAGGATGCTGACATCAAAAACACCG